>NZ_LAJY01000056.1 GCF_000963705.1 Elstera litoralis
ATCACAAAACCGATGAACTATGAGAACTTCGCCCATGCCATTCGGCAGTTGGGGCTGTTCTTATCGGTCATGCAAGTGCCGGAAGCGGAGTAACCATGCCCTTTTCGAGCAAAACCCTTCTTCCGCTCAAGACGCTCTATCTCGATGATGATGCAGGGCTGGGGGTGCTGGTTAAAAAAGCCATGTCCCGCCGCGGCCATAATGTCGTCCCGGTGACGAACAGCCAAGAGGCGTTCGATTTGCTGGCCCAAGGCGGGTTTGATGTGATGGCCTTGGATCATAGTCTTGTCGGCGAAACCGGGCTGGATGTGCTCGCTCGCCTGGGGCCGCGCACCGAGCGATTGCCGGTTGTCTACGTCACCGGCTCGGCGGACGCGCGGCTGGCGCTGCAAGCCCTGCGCGCCGGGGCCGATGAATATGTGATTAAGGATACGGCGGCCGAATTCTACGACCTGCTGATTGCCGCCATCGAGAATGTCACTGAACGCTGGCGCTTGAAGCGGCAGCGGGCGGACGATGAAAAAGCCGTGCGCGAGGCGCGCGACCGGGCGGAATTGCTGCTTCAGGAAGTCAATCACCGGGTCGCGAATAGTCTTGGATTAGTCGCGGCGATGGTGCGGATGCAGTCGGCAGCCCTGTCGGACCCAGGGGCGATTGCCGCTTTGCAGGAAACCCAAGCCCGCATTACCGCCATCGCCGGAGTGCATCGACGGCTTTATACGTCGGACCGCATCGGCCTCGTCGAGATCGATGATTATCTCGAACATCTCGTCGGCGAGTTGCAAACCTCGCTGGCCGATGACGAGCACCCCTACAGCATTCGCCTGAATGCCGAGCGGCTGACAATCCCCATCGACAAAGCGGTTTCGGTCGGCGTGATCGTCGGCGAGCTTGTTACCAATGCATTCAAATATGCCTACGACCCAGGAGCCCCCGGCGAAATTCGCGTTTCCATGCGTCAAGACCCGGTGGCGATAGTCCATCTCACCGTCGAGGACGACGGCCAGGGGTTCGATCCGCGCTTGCCGAGCCGGGGAACCGGGCTCGGCTCCAAAATCTTAGGCGCAATCGCCGCCAGCCTTAAGGCGGTGGTCGATTATCCCTCAACCGCTTCGGGAACACGGGTTCGGGTAACGTTTTCGCTGGATTAGACTTAGCGGATAAAGGCCTGAAATACCCCATTGCGAAACGCAAGGGTGCATTCCGCCTCCGAACAGCGCTCCTGGAGCGTATCCGGGTTCACCCGAATGGTCTCCTGGACCATTTGTGCGGTCGACGGCCCTTTCATCTCGATGAGAAGACCGTAAAAGAAGACGTTGAGGATGAAGAGACCGAGGAGATGCCAAAGCGTCATGATAGGCCTCTTTCGACGGGAGGAGGGGGCGTCGATCAGCGCCGACGCAGCGCCATAAACACCGCACCCGCCACCGTAACCGCCGCCAGAGTGCCGCTATGGCGCACGGCCAAAGCCAGAAGCGGCGGGGCTAGCGTCGCCAGCGCACTGGCTTCGACCGCCCGTTTTGCCGCCCGCTCGGCCCGCCGGGTCGCAAGCGTCAGCACACTGAAACTCACCGCCGCCAGCAGCCCCCCGATCAGGCCGACCCCGAGGGCGGCGTAAACCGGCGGCACATAGGCCGCAAGACTAAGATACAGTCCGAGGCCGAGAAAGCCGACGGCAGCGGCCGAAAAAAGCCCGAACGCCAACAGGCTGCCGAGCATCATGGCCGCCCGCCGCCGAAGATGGGGCCGTTTCAGCCCCATCGCTCCGGCGAAGGACAGCATTTAGCGGTCAGTCCGGCGGCACAGCAGACCGGCGATCAACCCCGCGCCCGCCGCAATAGCGATGGCGGCCAGCGGGTTCCGTTCGATGGTTTTGCTGAAAGTCGCCAGCCCCTCTTCGCCCAGACTGCGGGCATTCCCCGCCAAGCTGCCGAGCTTTTCGGCGGCAAGCGTACCGGTTTCGGTCGCCGCCGCCAGGGCGTGATCCATTGCCGTTCCCAGCGAGCCGCCCAAGCTTTCAGCGTCTTTCACCAAAGTCGCCCCATACCCGTTTTCCTGTTTTCCTGGATGAGTCATAATCGCATTCCTTTTCTAAGATAGATAAGAGGAAGAGTGCGCGGGTTCCCATAAGCATGGGAATGGGCCTAGGGGTGTGGCCCTGGAAATATAAATTTCGGCAAGAAATGCCCGCAACACTCCCCTAACGGTCCTGACGAAACTATTACCCAGTTGCCTGAGTAATGCCTCTCACGACCGCTCTACTCTAAAACGTTATTCTGCGATGGATGGTTCCCATTTATTTGATGCTCGGCGACAAAAACTATCGCCCGCAATAATGGGGAATTACGCTGGCCCTGCGCCGGGACGGGCGGGCGTCGCCGCAACGGCACCGCCCAAATCGGGGCCGAAATCATTGGGCGATTCAACCGCCATCTGCTGCATCAGCCGTTGACGCGCCCGGTTCACGCGGCTTTTGATGGTCCCCAGGGCCACGCCGCAAATCGTTGCGGCTTCTTCATAGGAAAATCCGGAGGCCCCGACCAGAATAAGCGCCTCGCGCTGATCGGCAGGCAGCTTCGCAAGGGCAACGCGGAAATCGGCAAGGTCTAGGTGGCCGTGTTGGGCCGGGAGCGAGATCAAGCCCGCCGCCGCGATGCCGTCGACATCCTGCACTTCCCGCCAGCGCTTGCGGTGCTGACTGTAAAAATGGTTGCGCATGATCGTATAGAGCCACGCCCGCAGGCTGGTGCCTTCCTGAAAAGAAGCCGCCGCCGCCCAGGCTTTCATCAGCGTATCCTGCACCAAATCGTCGGCGCGGTCGCGGTTGCCGGTTAGCGACAGGGCGAAAGCGCGGATGGACGGGATTTGCGCCAGCAACGCCTCTTTCAACGGCGCAGCGGGGCTACTCATTCAGTCTCTCCCGGCGTCGGCTTGGTGGGGGTATCGCCCGCTGGCACTTCGGCCTTTTCCAACTGATCGAGCAGCGCCTTGAACCGATCCGGGACGGGTTCGGCAGCGATTTCAGCGTAATATTCGCGCAGCTTTCGGCCGATATGGATCTGAAGCTTGGGTTCGACAAACTTCCCATTGGCTTTACGGCCGGGGCGGTCGTCGTCGGCGGAGGAGGAGGACATCATAGGGCGGTGGCTTTCGTTGGTCTCGAATCTATTTTAGGGGCTTTAGGGCCGAAAACGGCGAGGCTCCTGGCAAGACAACAAAACGTCTTCGGCAAAAGTTCCCCGACTGCCGTTTTTTTTACATCGAGCGGGAACCGATACCCTGATTAAGCGTTTCTTAAACTTAAGACTCCATCCCGCGCCGGGCTGCGTGAACCCTAGTCGAGGTTATTTTACCCATGTCCATTTCTGCCCTTGTCGCCCCACAGCTTCCACTTTTGCGCCGCTACGCCCGCGCGCTGACGGGCAGTCAGGGAAGCGGCGATTCATACGTTATGGCCGTGCTGGAAACTTTAATCGCCGATCCTACGGTGTTCGACCGGGCGTGCGACCCCCGCGTTGCCACCTACAAGCTCTTCTCGCGGCTGTGGAATTCGCTGTCGATCAATGCCCAGCCCACGCAGCCTCCGGCGAAAAACCTAGCCGAACAGCGCATCGAAACCCTCACGCCCTTGCCGCGCCAAGCCTTTCTATTGACGGCGGTCGAAGGGTTTTCGAGTGCGCAGGCCGCTGAGATTTTGGGTGTACCGCCCGAAGATTTCGCCAAGCTGCTCGATATTGCCGGTGGGCAGATCGGCGCGCAGGTTTGCTCCCGCGTGCTGATTATCGAAGATGAGCCGATCATTGCGATGGATCTGGAAGCCTTGGTGCGTGGGCTCGGGCACACGGTGGTGGGCAATGCCCGCACCCATACCGAGGCGGTAGCGATGGCAACGGCAGAACGCCCCGGCTTGGTGCTCGCCGATATCCGCCTCGCCGATGGCAGTTCCGGCCTGGAAGCGGTGAACGAGATTTTGGAAACGTTTGAAGTGCCCATCATCTTCATCACCGCCTTCCCCGAATCGCTGCTGACCGGCCAGCGGCCCGAGCCGACGTTTCTGATCGCCAAACCCTTCCGCGAGGATATGGTGAGGGCGATTATCAGCCAGGCCTTGTTTTTCGGCGAACCCGCCAGCGCTTTAGCCCATCGCGTCGCGTAAACAGCCCTTCTGTAAGAACGCCCGCGATGGTGTGGACCCTGCCGCATGCCCCAAGCCTTCGTGGATTTTATCGATGCCTTCCTGCGCTTTGCCAGTGATTTGGGCCTGAGCGCGCCTGCCGCTTTGGCCCTCGTCCAGGGGCTTTCCAACGGAATTTTGGCGCTCGCCTGCTTTGGCGTGGCGTTCGGCATTCTTTGGTATGCAAACCATCGCAAAGGGTTGGCCGTCGCTTATCGCAAAACGGCCTTCTCGCTCTGTATCTTTGCGCTGGCGTGCGGGATGGACCAGCTTTTGGATTTGTTGAGCCTCTGGCTGCCAACCGCCTCGGCCCTGTTTAGTCTTGCGACGATCGGCGTTGGCGCGGTGGCGCTGGGTGCGGCCTTCGCCCTGTGGCCGCGCTTACCCAAACTCGTCACCCTGCCCTCGGCGGTCGATCTGCTGGAAGCCAACCAGCGGCTAACCGCCGACGAGGCCGCGCGGCGCAAACTAGTGGCAACCCTAAGCTCCTTCAATCACGAACTCGAACAGCGGGTGGCCGCCCGAACCCGTGAGTTGGCCGAGGCGAAAAGCCGGTTCGAGGCAGCACTCGCGAGTTCCAATATCAGCATGGCGCAGCAGGATCGGGAGTTGCGCTATACCTGGGTGCACAATCCCCCGGCGGAGCAAGATAGCCTTGAAATGATCGGCGCGCGCCCGGAGGATATTTTCCCGTCCCCGACCGCGCAGGCGATTATCGCCGCCAAGCGCACGGTTCTTGAAACCGGCGTGGCCGCGCGAATGGAAGTCGCCCTGCCGCACGCGGGCAAGATTCTCTGGTTCGATGAACGGGTCGAGCCGCTCTATCAGGACGGCGACATCATCGGCATCACCACGGTTGCTATCGATGTGACCCGCCATAAGCTCTATGAGCAGCATTTGCAGAATCTGCTGCGCGAACTCTCCCATCGCTCGAAAAATCTTTTGGCGATTGTGCAGGGGATTGCCCGCCAGACCGGCACTGTCGGGCAAACGCTGCCCGAATATCTGGCGCGGTTCAGCGCGCGGTTGCAGGCGCTCTCGGGTGCCCATGAGTTGTTGGTCAATCGGTCATGGCGCGGGGTCGATCTGCGCGATCTGGTGATGCTCGAAGTCGGCGGCGATGCCGCCACCCAGGAGGCACGGCTGACGATCACCGGGGAGGTGACGATTGTCGGCCCCGAAGCCGCCCAGAATATCGCCCTCGGCCTGCACGAAATGGCCAGTAACGCCTATCGTTACGGCGCGCTGCAAAGCCCCCAAGGCCGGGTTACGATTGCTTGGCAGCAGATTGTGATCGAGGATCGCCCGCTGGTGGAACTGACCTGGGTGGAGAGCAACGGCCCTTCCGTGGAGCCCCCCGCCCACGGCGGCTTCGGCCGTGCCCTGCTCGAACGGCTCGTCGCGCAGGCGCTGGAAGGCACCTCGGACCTAATTTTCGCCCCGGAAGGCGTGCGCTGGATATTGCGGTTTCCCGTCAACCGCCTCGGCGATTTGGAGTAAAGATCCGGCCTTTTGGTCTACGCTCAAACCAAGACGGAACAAAAACCTGCATCAATCGTTGTATCCATAGACAATCGACCGCCGCTTTATCTCAGCGCTGGCGGGGCTTTTGTCCCACAATCGAAAGGATACTTCTATGAGCAGCACGACCGATAAAATCAAAGGCGTGACCAACGAAGTGATTGGCAAAACCAAGCAGGCCGCAGGGTCGGCGCTTGAGAACGATAAACTGCGCTTGAAGGCATGGTTCAAGAAGCCAAGGGCCATACGCAGAAAGCGATCGGCGAAACCAAAGACGCGGTGAAAAAGATCGTCGACCGCGCTTAGTTAGCCAATAAAAAGGGCGCTTCCCGTCCGGGAAGCGCCCTTCTGTTACAGACCGAAGATTACCCCTTGGTCGGCGGGGTTGCCGGCCAGGATTTAATCAGCGTGTCATAGTCGATGGTTTCACCCTTCGGCTTTTCGTTGGCAAGCTTGCGCTGCGGGGCGAGCGTGCCCGCCGCTTCGGCCTTCTTGTGCCATTCTTCCGCCGAAGTCTTCGGGTTCAGCTTCGGCCCGCACTCGCCCTGAACGCCCGAGCGTTCCAGGCGTTCCATGACCGAATCCTGCGCTGCGGCGAGCGCATCCATCGCGGCTTGCGGAGTTTTTGCGCCCGACGAAGCGTCGCCGATGTTCTGCCACCAGAGTTGGGCCAGCTTCGGATAATCCGGCACGTTGTTCCCGGTCGGCGTCCACTGCACGCGCGCGGGCGAGCGGTAGAATTCGATCAGGCCGCCCAATTTCGGCGCGCGCTCGGTGAAGCTCTTATCCCAGATGTCGGACTGACGGACGAAGGTCAGGCCCACATGGCTCTTCTTCAAGCTGGCGGTCTTCGACACGGTAAACTGAGCGTAGAGCCACGCGGCCTTACGCCGATCCACCGGAGTCGATTTCAGCAGGGTCCAGGAACCCGTGTCCTGATACCCAAGCTTCATCCCGTCTTTCCAATAGGCCCCCTTCGGCGACGGGGCCATGCGCCACTTCGGCGTACCATCGGCGTTCATCACGGCGAGGCCGGGCTTCACCATGTCGGCGGTGAAGGCGGTGTACCAGAACATCTGCTGGGCGATATTGCCCTGCGCCGGCACCGGACCCGCTTCCGAGAAGGTCATGCCTTGCGATTGCGGCGGCGAGTATTTCTTCAGCCATTCCAGATATTTGGTAATGGAATAGACTGCCGCCGGGCCGTTGGTGTCGCCGCCGCGCTCAATAGCCGAGCCGGTCGGACGGCAGCCGTCCATGCGAATGCCCCACTCGTCCACCGGCTTGCCATTCGGCAGGCCCTTATCGCCGTTCCCCGCCATCGACAGCCACGCATCGGTGAAGCGCCAGCCTAGGGACGGATCTTTCTTGCCGTAATCCATATGGCCATAGACTTTAACGCCGTCGATTTCCTTCACGTCGTTGGTGAAGAATTCGGCGATGTCTTCGTAGGCCGACCAATTGACCGGAACGCCCAGATCATAGCCGTATTTCGCCTTGAATTTTTCCTTCAAGTCGGCGCGGTTGAACCAATCATACCGGAACCAATAGAGGTTGGCGAACTGCTGGTCGGGGAGCTGATACAGCTTGCCGTCCGGGCCAGTGGTGAAGGATTTGCCGATGAAATCATCGACATCGAGCGTCGGCGAGGTCACATCCTTACCTTCGCCGGTCA
>NZ_LAJY01000560.1 GCF_000963705.1 Elstera litoralis
TGGCTGAAATGGGGATGCTCTTATAGCGCGAGCGCCCAGAAAGCCGATCAAGCGGATTTTTTATCGAAGAACAACAGAAGAGGCGAATAATAGCCTAAATAGGGTAATATAATAATAAAAAATTGCATTTTCGCCAACAAATGAGAAGACACTCCGCCGATAGGAAGATCGAGTAACGCCACGAAAATGGCGGTTAAACCAAAATAAACCGATGTAGATAAAAAAAGCATAAGCACTCTTTGAAATCGATGAATACACAGAGAAAAAATTAATGCGGATATATATATCGCGAGGACAAAATCACCCCCACACCGGAAATATCTCCCACAAGAGATTCCTATATTATAGGAATTGAATAATATAGTTAGAGCAATCGGAACTAACGCAAACAGAAAAATCAGCAAAACCAATATCGATCTCTTCATCGCACCATCCATTTTCGGTCACGCGTAAATCCATCTTTTCCAAGGAGTTTACCATAAATCTTCCCGCGAGAAGTTTGTAAAGGCACCACAGTTTTCCGAAATAAAAGACGCCGGAGCGCTACCGCCCCGGCGTTTCCGTAGTCGAAGCGGGAGCCTAAATCCCTGGGGTCAGGCTGCTCTGAATCTCCGAGCTTCGCTTCAGCGTCTCACTCACGGGGCAGCGGTCGGCCAC
>NZ_LAJY01000561.1 GCF_000963705.1 Elstera litoralis
TGGCGGCGGCGGCCTCCGCCCACGGGCCGCTTGCCTCCGACCTTGCGAGCATGGCAAGCCATCTCCAGCTTTTTCATGCGCTGGCGATTGGGCTGACCGCGCTCGCGCCACTACCCCGGTGGGGGCATTGGGGCGCGGCGCTGGGCTTTGGTCTCGGGAGTTTGGGGTTTTGCGGCGGGCTCTATAGTCTCGCCTGGCTTGGGACGAGCTTAGGGCCGCTTGTCCCGCTCGGGGGCAGCGCGCTTATTCTCGGCTGGCTGGTCTTTGGCGTTGCGGCGCTGAAAAGCCGCTTTCCCGCTTAAGTTCCCGTATGCACATGCGGCAGCGCAAGTTCGATGCGCTGCATCGCCGCTTCCGCCGTCAAGGGCCGGTCGAACAGATAGCCTTGCCCGCCCCAGCAGCCGTGGGCGGTGAGATAATTGGCAACTTCCGGCGTTTCGATGCCCTCGGCGACCAGATTAAGTTCCAAGGAGCGCGCCAGCGTAATCATCGCATCGACGATGGCGGTGGAGCGGCGGTCGTGGCCGATCTGCGACACGAAGCGCCGGTCGATCTTGAGCCCGTCGATGGGGAACTGCAAAAGATGGCTGAAGCTGGAATAGCCGGTGCCGAAATCATCGATCACCACGGCTAGCCCGCGTTCCCGCAGGGCGTGAATCTGGTTCAGCACTAAATCGGCATGGGCGAGGATCGAGGTTTCGGTCACTTCAAGCTTCAGCGCCGATCCCGGCACGCCAGTGGCTTCCATCGCGGTATCGATAATGCGGATAAGCGACGGGTCGGCGAACTGCCGGGCCGAGAGATTGACGCTGATCGTCGGGGCCTGATCGCCCAGCAACCGCCGCCAGCGCGCCGATTCAACGCAGGCCTGCTGGAACAGGCGCGCGCCGATATCGAGAATAAGGCTCGATTCCTCGGCCTGCTCGATGAAGCGGGCAGGCGGGATAATCCCTTCGGTCGGGTGAATCCAGCGCACCAAACCTTCAAAGCCAACCAACCGCCGGTCGCCCAGGGACATGATCGGCTGAAAGAACAGCTTCAACTCGTCGCGGCTGAGCGCGGCGACCAAATCGGCTTCGAGCCGCAACCGCGCCACGGCCTGATGGCGCATAGTCGGGTTGAAATGGGCAAAGCTGCCGCCGCCTTGCTCTTTGGCCCGGCGCATGGCGGTGGCGGCATTGCGGATAACCTCGTCCGGATCATCTTCCAGCCGCTCCGGCAGGGCGATGCCGAGGCTGATCGACTGGGTGAGCGTGTGCCCGGCGATGATGATCGGGCTGCGCACTTCGGTGAGCAGCACATCGGCGATGGCCTCCAACTCCGACGGCGCGGTAACGCCCGGCACCAGCAGGGCGAATTCGTCGGAGCGCAGCCGCGCCAGCATACCGAATTTCACTGCGTGTTTGTCCAGGCGCTGCGCCAGCATGGACAGGGCGAGATCACCCGCCGCGTGCCCCAGACTATCGTTCACCCTGGCGAGATCGTCGCAATCGATGCAGATGATGGCGTAGCCGAGGCGCTCTTCAACGAGATCGTTGAGGCGCAGGCGCAGCGCGTCGCGGTTCGGCAGTTGCGTCAGCGGATCGATGGTAATGACGGCGGCGGGGGCTTCCTGCGTCGAGAGCAGCGCCCGCAACCGTCCCTCCGCCTGGCCCAGCCGTTCTTCCGCCTGGGCGCGCTGAAGATTGCTCACGGCAATCGCCACGCAATCGGCGAGATTGGCGACGAAGCTTTGCTCTTCCACCAGCCATTGCCGGGGGCCGCCGCGATGCTCGCAACAGAGAATCCCCCAGTTCTGGCCGCCGATCATAATCGGCGCATCCAGCATTGCGCCGATCCAGGCTTTCTCCAGATACGGCAGCAGCGAGCCTAAGCGCGCGTCGGTCAGCGTATTATCGCTGATAAACAGCCGGTGCGTGCGCACCTCGTTGAAATATTCGGGGAAGTCGGCGGCATTGAGCGTGGTGCCGACAATATTCGGCACCCCCGGATCATCGACATAGGCTTTACATTCGATCCCCGACCCATCGGGGACAAATTGCCACAGGCTGCACCGCGAGATTTGCAGCATC
>NZ_LAJY01000562.1 GCF_000963705.1 Elstera litoralis
TTTTTGCTGCGTGGCACCGCCGCCCTCATAAACGTCATAAAACGAACAAGAGTCCTTCCCCGGAAACTGATACGTGCAGGGGATGCACCTGTATGCATGTTTTTTGATTGACGCGAAAATTCGGAAAACTTACACAGCATTCACAACGAATTGGTGAAAAATGTCTCTAAACAAAATCCTTAATGCCGATCAGCTTGACAATACAATCCCGTCTCCAACATTGAACCCGTGGGAACCGCATTGGCCGAACCCGGCCGATTTCCCCTTTAACTATTACAATCTCTTGCAACGAACCACCGAGCATGGCATCGCCTCGGTCGGCGGAACTCCGGCGGCCGAGCAACGAATTGCCATTATCGGGGCAGGCTATGCCGGGCTTACCGTGGCGCGCGAACTCTTCCGCTGCGGCTATAAAAATATCACGATCTTCGAAGCCGATGATCGTATCGGCGGTCGCGCCTATCCGATTATGCCGAAATCCAAATCGGGCCGCCCGCTCGATGGCATCACGCCCTTCGAGCTGGGGGCAATGCGCATCCCCCTGTTCACGCCGGAGAACGGCCAGGCGGGTGGCAATAGTTTAACCGCCTATTTTCTCGAAACCTACCGACAGCAGTATCAAGACTTCCCCAATCCCGGCAGCCCAGTGACGACAACGGGGATTTATGTGAATGAGGGCTTCGGCCCGGAGATCGACGCGCTCACCTTTCATGGTTTACTGCGCTGGGCCCCGACCGAAAATGCGATGCTCCCCCCCACTCCTGGCCTGCAGCAGGTTTATTTAGCCTGGCAAGCCTGGTCCCATAACGTCAAAGCCTGGGTCTCGCGCCGCTATGGCGCAACACAGGATTGGCGGGAGTATTGGCAAAAGATCGTCCAGGCTTATGAGTTCCATACCTTCCGCGACGTTGCCCTCTTGCCGCGCAAGCAGTTTTACGGTCTCGACGGCACGACCTGCCCCGATCACGCCGCCGCCAATGCCGAAGGCGATTTCGGCGGGCTTGGCCTCGATCCAGTTCAGACCGAAATTTTCTACACGATCGGGACGGGCGACGGCAGTTGGGGCGCGTTTTTCGATGTTGCGGCGCTCTACCCGATTCGCACGCTAATCTTCGGCTTTGCGACCGATCACAAATTGCTGGGCCATATTCCCGCCGAGGTCGCCGCCGCCTTGCCGCTGCCCAAATCGGCGCGAAGCCAGGGGGTTTGTCCCGATTCGCACGGGCATCAGTTTGAAATGCCCCTGCTGGCAGGCGTTTCCGCCACCCCCGCCCTGCATCTTTTCCAGCCGGTGACCTGTCGAGGGGCGCAGAGCGGCACCTCCTTCTATCAGAATTTGGGCGCGTTCCGCGCCGATGGGCGCGGCCTGTCGCTGCTCACCAGCACCCGCGTTCGCTATATTGATCGGTTCGAGGATACCTACCGCCTAACGACCGAGACGGGGGCCGGCGCGAGTTACGACCATCTGATTGTCACCGCCCCCGGCTGGTCAATGCAAATGAACACCAGTTTCGGCACGAATTTCTTGGAAGAGATTTTCGTGAACCCCAGCGACGGCAATAATTTTTGGCCACCGATGGCGAGTTGGAAGGGCATCAAAATGTCCCACAACATTACATCGAGTAAAATATTCTATAAACTTAAGCAGCGTTTCTGGGCAGTCAGCGATATACCCCAGG
>NZ_LAJY01000563.1 GCF_000963705.1 Elstera litoralis
CACTGTGTATACTCTTGAGGGGCGATGCGCAGTTTATGTCGATGCGCGTGGGTAGGCGATTGAATTAATTGAGGTTTTAAAATATTGGGCTTGCCGGAGTGGGTGCGACAAAATGCGACTACGAATGTATTGTTTGTGTAAGAAAATTTGGAAAGCCGAAATTTTTAAAATATAAATTGGATTAAATCTCTATAGAAGATGACTTTAAAATAAAATTGAAAATCGTTATTTCTATAATTAAGAGGATTCTGCCCGAGGGTGCTTCGCTGTCTTTATCTAAATTTAAAGTTTTGCGGTTCTATCTTGGCGCAGGGAGATCCTGTTTTAGAAAGGAAACGAGCGATGAAGATTGGTCATAAAATATTCAGCCTGGTTATCGGCCTCAGCCTTTTGACGGGTGGCATGGTCGTGCTTTCGCACGCGGCGCTTAACGAGGGCCGGGTTCGATTCGAGCAAGAGCTTGCCGCGGTCAATCAGTTGCACGCGGCCAACCGGGCGACGGCCAATCTTCTGTCTTTTGTGCGGGCGGTAGAATTCATGCCGCTCGATCTTCTGGTGCCGGATCGCCGGGCGATGGAAGCGGCGGCGGCGGACGAACTCAAGCGGTTGCGCGTTCGGCTGGAGCAGTTGCAGAAGGATGCCGTCGATCCGGCAGACCGGCGCAACGTCGCCGCGATCGTCGCGCGGTTGCAGCCTTATGAAAAAACCTATCTCGGCATTCAAGCGATGACGCAGGACGGCAATCCCAATGGCCGCTCGAAAGCCGAGGGCGAAGCTTTTGGACAAGTCGGTTTGATCGCGGCAATGCGCCAGGATTTGCGGGACATTGAAGACCGGAATTCGAAGATTGTTGAAGACCAGGCCAAGGGCTTCCTGATGCACGCCGATGCGGCGGATCGCAACGCCCTGATCGTAGGGATTTCGGGGATCGTTCTGGGGCTTATCGGGTCGGCCCTGGTCGCCCGAAAGGGGATCATCGGCCCGCTGAACCATATTACCGGGGCGATGACGCGGGTTGCGGCAGGCGATTTGACGGGCAGCGTGCCGGGCGTCGGGCGACGCGACGAATTGGGCAATCTTGCCAGTGCTTTGCAGCAGTTCAAGGCGCAAGCCGAACAGAACCGCCAGTTGCAGGCCGAGCAACAGCAGGCCGAAGTGCGGGCGGCCCAGGAAAAGCGCACGGCGATGCTGGGCCTCGCCGAACAGTTCGAGCGCAGCGTTGGGGCGCTGATGCAAGAAACCGTGGATGCGGCCTTCGGCTTGGGGCAGGGGGCGAGTGTGCTGCAAACCTCCGCCGCCAGTGCCATCCGTCAAGCGGCAGCGGCCTTCTCAGCCGCCGATCAAACGGCCGCCAATGTGCAGACCGTCGCGTCGGCCACGGAAGAGCTGACCAGCTCGATCGGCGAAATCACGCGCCAGACCAGCCTTTCTGTAACGATGGCGGCGGAAGGCGTGCAGGCGGCAGAGGCGACGACCAGCGCGATTGCCGTGCTGCGGCAAACGACCGAGCAAATCGGCGATGTCGTTCGCCTGATTACCGATATCGCCGGGCAAACCAATCTACTTGCGCTGAATGCCACGATCGAGGCGGCGCGGGCGGGGGAGGCCGGCAAAGGCTTTTCGGTCGTGGCGTCGGAAGTCAAAAGCCTCGCCAATCAAACCGCCCGAGCGACCGACGAGATCCAGGCGCAGATTACGGCGATTCAAAGCGGAACCGGCCTTGCCGTTGAGCGCGTCACGCAGATCGCCGAGGTCATTCGCCGGATGAGTGAGCTCAGCACGACGGTTGCCGCCGCTGTTGGCCAGCAAGGGGCCGCGACCGGCGAGATCGCCCGGAATGTCCAGGAGGCAGCCCAAGGCACCGAGCTTGTTGGCAAAAGCGTTGGCACGATGCAAGGGGCTGCCTCGGAAACCGGCCAAGCTGCAGAATCGGTCACGGCCGCCGCCGATGGGCTCAATCGCACCACCGAGGCCCTTAAGCAGGCGGTGGCGAGTTTTCTGGGTCAAGTCCGGGCGGCGTAGCGGTTTTGCCGGTCCAGGAATGTTTCTTGAGGCACGGCCCCATTTTGGCGGGGCCGTGCCCGGTCATACGAGATTTTTTCATCGGGGTGCTAGCTCTGTCATACTTCTTGTGATACAGAAGCCTCATCACGTAGGAGGCTGACATGTCTATTACTTTTAACGAAGCATACTATATCCAGCAGAACCCGGATGTCCTGAAGGCCATCTCGCAGCAGCAGGTTTCAAGCGGGCTCGATCATTTTCTGCGCTTCGGCGCGCGCGAGCTGCGCAATCCGAATGCTATTTTCGATTC
>NZ_LAJY01000564.1 GCF_000963705.1 Elstera litoralis
ATCCGAATGTCGTGCTCCTCACGCCTGGCCCTTATAATAGCGCTTATTTCGAACACGCCTTTTTGGCCGACGAAATGGGCGTGGAACTGGTGAAGGGCACCGATCTGTTCGTCGACGATCACAAGGTCTATATGCGCACGCCGCGCGGGCCGAAGCAGGTGGATGTGATCTACCGCCGCGTCGATGATGTGTTCTTGGACCCACTGGCGTTCCGGGCCGATTCGATGCTGGGCGTGCCGGGGCTCATCGGGGCCTATCGGGCCGGGAATATCTCGCTCGCCAACGCTTGCGGAACGGGGATTGCCGACGATAAGGCGACGTATTGTTACGTTCCCGATATGATTCGCTTCTACCTGGGCGAAGAGCCGATTTTGCAGAATGTGCCGACCTATCGGTGTTCGGAGCCGCAAGATCTGACCTATGTGAAGGAACATCTGAAGGAACTGGTGGTCAAGGAAGTCCACGGCTCGGGGGGCTCGGGCATGCTGGTCGGCCCGACCTCGACGAAAGCCGAAATCGAGACTTTCCGGGAAAAGCTCTTGGCCAATCCCGCCAATTTTATCGCCCAACCTACGCTATCGCTCAGCACCTGCCCCACCTTCGTTGAAGAGGGGATCGCACCGCGCCATGTGGATTTGCGCCCCTTCGTGCTGTCGGGGGAGCGGATCACCATCATGCCTGGCGGATTGACGCGGGTGGCCTTGCGCAAAGGCTCGCTCGTGGTGAATTCGAGCCAGGGGGGTGGCACCAAGGATACTTGGGTGCTCGCGGATCATTGATCGGAAGGGTCTAGGATGCTGAGTAGCACCGCAGGAAATGTGTACTGGATGGGGCGCTATATCGAGCGCGCCACCAATTCGGCCCGCATGCTGGAAGCCACGAATCGCATGTGGCTGATGGCGGGCGGCAGCCGGGAATGGCAGTCGTTGGCAATGGCCTTCGGGCTGGATGAGAAGTTCGAGCAGAAATACCCCGAGCGCTCGGTAGGGGATTTTGTTACCTTCATGGGGGTGGATAGCAGCAATTCGTCCAGCATTGCCGCCTCGATCCAAGCCGCGCGCAATAATGCCCGCTCGGAGCGGAATAATCTCACGGTTTCGGTTTGGGAATATCTCAACGAGGCCTCGATTCAACTGCGCGAGAAGCTGGATAAGCCGCTGACGGGGGCCAATATTCAGGATTTCCTGGATTGGACCAAGCGTCAGATGATTCTCGTGGCGGGGGCGTGTGAAACCACG
>NZ_LAJY01000565.1 GCF_000963705.1 Elstera litoralis
CGGCCATCAGAAAAGCGGGCCAGAAGACGGCATGGAAGCGCAGAATATCCTTGCCGACCATATGCAGCGCGGGCGGCCAGAAATCCTTATAAAGTGCCCCGTTTTCATCGGGGTAACCGAGGGCGCTCAGGTAATTCGTGAGGGCGTCGAACCACACATACATGATGTGCTTGTCATCGCCCGGCACGGGCACGCCCCAGGAAAAACTGGTGCGCGAGACCGATAGGTCTTGCAGGCCGCTTTTAACAAAGCTCAACACCTCATTGCGGCGCGAGCGCGGGGCGATGAAATCCGGGTTCGCCTCATAGAAGTCCAGCAGCTTTTCGCCCCAATTGGACAGGCGGAAGAAGTAACTCGGCTCCGTCACCCACTCCACCTCGGCCCCAGTCGGGGCTTTCTTGCCGGTGGGGGTTTCGATCAACTCGGATTCGGCGTAATAGGCCTCGTCGCGAATGGCGTACCAGCCTCGTAGGCGCCTAAATAGATTTCGCCCTTGTCCATCAAGCGCTTCCACAGCGCTTGGCAGGCGGCGTAATGGCGCGGCTCGGTGGTGCGGATGAAATCATCATTGGTGAAATTCATCCGGACGGCGAGATCGCGGAAATTCTGAGAAACTTTATCGGTAAAGGCTTTCGGGTCGATCCCTGCCGCTGCCGCCGATTTTTCCACCTTCTGACCGTGCTCGTCGGTGCCAGTGAGGAAATGCACATTTGTGCCGTCGAGGCGCAGGAAGCGGGCCAGCACATCGCAGGCGAGCGTCGTATAAGCATGACCGATATGGGGCTTATCGTTCACATAATAGATCGGCGTGGTCAGGTAATAGTGGGACAAAGCGGACTGCGGCGCGGTCATCGAAATTCCTTCAGAATTATAGTCGCTGGGTCAGAGGCAGAAGGGCCGAGAGAACCGCCTGTTTGCGGTCGAGATTAAGCCCGTCTGTCTGCCGAAAAAGCTGAGCGTTTTTTTCCCACACCTCGATCAATCGATCAAGGCTTCCTGCCGCGCGCAATACCGCTTCTGCCGCCTGCGCTTCACCCGGTAAATCATTGGGAACGCTGCCTGTTCGGGCCGAATGGCGGATGACGCGCATCAGCCAAGCATCGAATTGGTCAATAAAACTGCGATACTGCGCGTCCGCTGCCGCCTTGCCGAGCTTTTCGGCAAAGCCGTGCAGGGCGGCGGGATCGCCGTTGGGGGCGTGGCGCAGCAGGGCGAGGAGATCGGTGAGCACACTGCGGGTTTCGGGATCGGCGAGCGCCAAGGCGCGGCCTGGGGCACCCTCCGCGAGGGTGACGGCGATAGGATCGAGCGGTTCGCCGTCGAGCACCGCCTCCGCTGCTATCCGCACTTCCTCCGGCGACAGCGGCGCGAACCGCAGCAGGCGGCAGCGCGAGCGGATCGTGGGAAGCAGGCGGCCCGGCGTATGGCTGACGAGAATCAACAGGGCGCGCTTTGGCGGCTCCTCCAGAATCTTCAGCAAGGCATTGGCGGCATTGGTATTCATCTCATCGGCGCTATCGATGAGTACGATGCGCCAACCGCCCTGCGAGGCGGTGAGATGCAGGAACTGGCCGATCTCGCGCACTTGATCGACGCTGATCGCCGATTTCATCTTGTCGCGCTTTTCGTCCATCTCGCGTTCGATGACGAGCAGATCGGGGTGCGAGCCGACAGCGATTTGGCGGACGGCGGGATGATCGGCATCGACCGCAAGACTGGTGACGGGGGCGCTATCGCCGAAGAGGCTGGAGCCGCTGTCCTGGCCACCGCCGGTCAGCAGAAACCGCGCCATGCGGTAGGCGAAACTGGCCTTTCCTACCCCCGGCGGGCCGGTCAGTAGCCACGCTTGCGGTACTCGGTCGCCGGACAGCGCCTCACTCACCAGCCGCTCATTGGCCGTATGCCCAACCAGGGTGAGCGTTTCGCGCGGCGGGCGCATCAGGCGAGATCGGGGAAGTGGGCGCAGATGGCGGCGGCAATACGGGCGCTCACAGCCTCCGGCGTGCCGTCCGCATCGATTCGCCGAAACCGTGAGGGTTCAGCAGCGGCAAGCGCGGCAAAGCCCTCGGCAACGCGCCGATGGAACCCGAGATCGAGCCCTTCAAAACGCGCCTCCCCGCCCCGGCGCTGGGCGGCCCGGCGCAACCCCTCTTCCAACGGCAGATCGAGCCATAGGGTTAGGCTCGGCAGCAGCCCATCGGTTGCAATTTCCTGCAAGCTTCGCAGCATCGGTAACGGTTGGCCCCGGCCATAGCCTTGATAGGCCAGCGTCGAATCGGCGAAACGATCGCAGAGCACCCAAGCCCCGGATTCCAGGGCGGGAAGAATGGTTTTGCGAACGTGATCGCGGCGGGCAGCGGAGACCAGTAGGGCTTCGGTCGCCCCGTCCCAGCGGTCGGCGCCCCCGCTCACAAACAGCGCACGGATTTCCTCTGCCCCTGGCGAGCCGCCCGGCTCGCGGGTCGCGACCACTGTTTGCCCGTGCCCGCGCAACCAATCGGCAAGGCGGGCGATCTGAGTGGATTTACCGCCGCCCTCGCCGCCCTCGAAGCTAATGAAGCGTGCCATTTCATTGTGTTGGGGCATCGCCTATTGGGCCGACCCCAGAACATAATGCCGCATCGCCGCGCGACCCGCCCGAACAGGCCGAGTTCCGGCACATCCGCTGCGGCCACGAGCGGAATTTCAATCGCATCGGTGCCGGGGGCCGTAACGACCAGCTTGCCGACTGGCTGACCTTTCAGTACGGGTGCTTCGACCGGCCCGTCGAATTTCGCCACCGCCACCATATCCTTGCGCAAGCGGCGCGGCAGGGTGACATAGGCCGAGTCTTTCACCGTTACGCTCACGCTGGGCTGCGTGCCGAGCCAGACGGGCACATCGGTCAGCGGGTCGCCGGGTTTGCCGACGAGGTACGAATCGAACTCGCGAAAACCCCATTCCATCAGGCGGGCGGTTTCTTGCGCGCGGTCCCGCAACGATTTCAAACCATTGACGACGAGAACCAACCGCCGCCCGTCGCGCACTGCCGAGCCGGTGAGCCCATAGCCCGCAATTTCGGTATGGCCCGTCTTCAGCCCATCGGCGCCCGGAAAATCATAGAGCAGCGGATTGCGATTGCCCTGCTTGATATTATTGAAGGTGAACTCGCGCTGCGCATACATCGGGTAATATTCGGGGAAATTCCGAATGGTCGAGAGCGCCAGCACGGCCAAATCATGGGCCGTGGTCCAATGGTCGGGATCGGGCCAGCCGGAGGAGTTGCGAAAATGACTATCGGTCATGCCGATGGCTTTGGCGTGGCGGTTCATTTCTTCGGCGAAGGCTTCCTCGGTCCCGGAAATCCCCTCGGCAAGGGCCACACAGGCGTCATTCCCCGACGCGATGACCGCCCCGTGCAGCAGATCCTGAATGGTCACGCGCGAGCCAACGTCGATGAACATTTTCGAGCCGCCGGTTCGCCAGGCCTTCTCTGAAATCGTCAGCTCGTCGGTCATTTTCATGTCGCCCTTTTTGAGCTTCTCGAAAAACGATATGCGTGGTCAGCATCTTGGTCATCGACGAGGGATACATGCGCTGATCGGCGTTTTTATCCATCAGGATCGTGCCGGTATTGGCATCAATCAGCAGCGCGTGCGTGCCGGTGGTTTCTATGACCGGCCAACCCTTCGCATTCACTGTCGGCGCGGGCGGCGGCGGCGGTGTTTGGGTTGGGGGCTTCGCGGGTGCGGCTTTCGCGGCGGGTGCGGGTTTGGCCGCCGGGGGCTTGCCCCTTGCGTCTGCTGGGCCGCGACCGGCTGCGCCGCCAAGGTCAGCGCAATCAGCAGGGCGGATAGGCCGCCGAACACGCTGCCGGAGAGATTTTGCCGCGTGCCGAGGTTCTCGCGCATTGCCCCTTTACTCCTTCACTCATTCCACCACGAGGCGGGCATCGGGATAGCCGCCGCGATTGATAACATCGTCCAAGGTGCGGTCGCCATCGTCCACGCTGGCGAGCGGGCCGATGCGCACCCGTTGTAGTCTTTGGCCATTGGCGGCAACGA
This sequence comes from Elstera litoralis, assembly GCF_000963705.1. Taxonomy (GTDB): domain Bacteria; phylum Pseudomonadota; class Alphaproteobacteria; order Elsterales; family Elsteraceae; genus Elstera; species Elstera litoralis. The sequence goes on from NZ_LAJY01000565.1 coordinate 4,044, forward strand.
TGGGCTGAATCACCACTTTGCCGAAGCTGGTGAGACGGTCGCTGAGAACCCGCGCGCCTGTTTCACTGGAGAGTGCCGCCACTTGAATAAACAATTGTGTCCGTTTCGGGGTCGTCGTCGCGCCGAGGCCGGTCGGATCGGGCGGCGGCGCAATGATTGGCTGACTGCCGGTGATCGGGGCTTGGCCTGCGGCGGGCGCGGCACCGTTCGGCGTCGTGCTGGTTTTCACACCGTTCGGCGCATCCAACCGTTCGACCGCGACACTGCTGCGCGGAGCGGCACTGGCTTTCGGATCGGTTGGCGGCGGGGCCACGCGGGCGATCAAGGTGCCACTGCCCTTGCTGGCGGCATCGGGCGCGGTCCGGCCTTGGCTGCGTAAGGCATCGGCCATCTGGCGCGATTCCTCCGTGAGAACCTGCACGCGTACCCGCGCCGTCCCCGCTTGATCGAAGCCGAGCAATTGCGCGCCGCGCCGGGAAATATCGATGATCCGACCGCGCGCATAGGGGCCGCGATCATTCACCCGCAGCACGACGACCCGGCCATTGTCGAGATTGGTCACGCGCACGAAACTCGGCATCGGAAGCGTGCGGTGCGCCGCCGTCATTTCATTTTGATCGTAATCCTCACCATTGGCGGTGAGTTTGGCGTGAAACCCCGGACCGTACCAGGAGGCAACGCCGGTTTCATCATACGTGAAATCTTCGGACGGATAATAAGTGACGCCATTGATCTGATAGGGCGCGCCCACCTTATAAACGGCTTTTTCAGGTACTTGCGACGTTATCGCCCCCGTTTGAGGCGAGGTCGTGCTTGCCCCCGTGCTTGGCCCGCGCGCACCGCCACCGCAGGCCGCAAGCCCCGCCGCCATCAGGCCGACACAGCCGAATCGCAGCACACTCCGCAAGGGGGATAAGTTTACGTCCGTCACCATCATCCGCTTAACCATCCCCAATCCGATCTGCCAACAAGCCAACCGCTGTGGCGAAATAGGTCGATCTGTTCCAATCCATCAAGGTTCGAAAATTGTCATAGACCAAATACGATGGCCCCTCCGGCCCATCGGGCTGGATCAGCGAGGCGTCGAGCCCCGCAGGCCCCGTTAGCTTTGCTCCATCCAGGCGCGTGACGCCGAGGGCCGCCCAATCGCTCAAGGACTTCCGGGTTTTCACGCCGATCTGGTCGCTCGGCACCGGCTGCGACGCCCGCACCTCCCGGCCCCAGCGCAGGTCCTGCCGCCAGCCAACGGTGGCCAGATAATTGGCGATGGAGGCAAATACATCGCGCGGATTGCGCCAAATATCGCGCTTACCATCGCCATCGCCGTCTTTGGCATACTTAAGGTAACTCGATGGCATGAACTGCGACTGGCCCATCGCCCCGGCCCAGGAGCCGCGCAATTGGCCGACCGTCGCCTCCCCCCGCTCGATAATCGTCAGCGCCGCCAGCAACTCACCCGCGAAAAACGCCTGCCGCCGCCCGTCATAGGCGAGGGTCGCCAGCGACGGGATGACGGCGAAACCGCCCTGCCCGCGCCCAAAATCGCTCTCAACCGCCCAAAGCGCCAGAATGAAAGCCGCCGGAACGCCACTCTCGGCCGAAACGGCCTGGAGCGCCGCCCGGTGCTGCACGGCGCGTTCCTTGGCCGCCTTCACCCGTGCATCGCTGACCACGCCTCGGCGATAGGTTTCGAAGCGGATGGTTTTTTCCGGCTGGCGCTGATCGAGTTCCAGCACGCGCGGAATCGGCGCGATCCCGGTCAACGCGGCATCGAGCGTGCGCGGGGAAATGCCCTTTTGCGCGGCATCGAGCCGAAACCCCGCCAGCCAGGCATCGAAGCTGGGCTTATCTTGCGCCGCAGCAGGCTGGGCGAGCAGCATGGCGGCGGCGAGCGCGGCCCCTCGGCTGATCTTAATCCCCATCGCTCGCATTGCGGCGCCCCATCGTTGATCTTACGTCCGTTCTTCTCGCACAGGCACGCGTATGACGCAATCACGAGCGCTCATTACGGGGCCGGAAAGAAGCTTTCCGTGCGCCCGAGTGCCCAGTAATACGTGAGCCCGATCCATTCCCGGCTCGCCCAATAGAAATTCTGTAAACCGCCGAGCAGATCGAAACTGATTTGGCTGTCCGGCGCGGCGCCAAAATCGACCGGATAGGGCACCACCGGCCAGCCCTGTTGGCGGAAAATCCCCACGGCGCGCGGCATATGATAGGCGCTGGTCACCAACAGCCAAACCTCGCCGGGCTGCGGGGCGACCAGGGCACGGCTGTAGCGGGCATTCTCATCGGTATTGCGCGAATCGCGCTCGAACACCACGCGGGCGGGATCGAAGCCGACCATCGGCAAAAAACGGTCGCGGACCAAATCGGCCTCGCGCACGGCCCCCTCGCCATCGATATCGGCCGAACCGCCCGTCATCACCAGTTTTGCCGCCGGATAGCGCCGCCCGAGATCGACCAAAGCCAAAAGCCGTTCGGCGGCATCGGTGACGACCAGCGTCGCAAACGCGCTGGAGCGGTGCGTATCGACCGCGCCCCCCAGAACAATCACGCCATCGACTTTGGGCAGCTTAGCGAGATCGGGCTGCGGAAAGCGGTTTTCCAGCGCGGATAGAAGGTCGTTCGGCACCGGCGTTAGCGTGAGCATGCCGCACAGCAGCACGAGGAGCGTCAGCGCTACCGCCCCTATCCGCCGCCAGCGCAGCAGCGCCGCCAGCGCCGCGATCAGCACCAGAATCCCGAGCAAATTGGCGGGATTGGCGATAATCCACAGGAGTTTCGAGACAAAGAAAGCCATAGCGGGTTCCGGGGTCAACGGCGGTGACGCGACCATAGAGGCCTTTGCCCGCAGCGTCACGCGCTTCCCCGTCAGCCATCGCCTGCGTCTGTATGCTTGACCTATTCCCCCGCCGCGCGGCACTTTCAGGGTTTGCGCCTTTCAGGAATGGGACGAAATGTCGTTACGGCTGAAGCTCATCATCGCCTTACTCGCTACCAGCCTGCTCTCGGTCGGGGTCATGTGGGGTGTTGCCTATGAGCGGCTGGAGCGGCGGTTTGGCGATATTGTGGAAACCATCTCGGCGCGCAATTTTCGCGGCGATGTGGCGGCCTATTGGCTCACCTATGGCTCGTGGGAGGCGGGGGTTCGCGCCGAACCCTTCACCCAGTTCGTCCGCCGCCGGAAGGATTTTCTGGCGGTGCAGGGGGCCGACGCCGATACCGGCGACGATACGGGCGCGCAGGCCCTTCCCCAGCGCCCCCGGCCCCTGGGCCGAACCCCAGGGCCAGACGCCCCAGGTTTCGACGGAAGCGGCGGCAATTTTCGCCCACCTTTCCGCTTTATGCTCTTCGATTCCAGCTGGGTTCGCCTCGACCGGCGTAACCCGCCCAACGGCGAGCGAAAAGAGGCAACGCCGGAGCAGCGCCGCAAGGCGGTGCCGATCCGGGTGAAGGGCGAAATCGTCGCCTATGCCTCGCGCGAGGGCGACGCCAATTATTCCACCACCGATCTCGCCTATCTCGCCGCGATGCAGAATGCGCTGGCCTGGGGCATTGGCGCGGCGGCGCTGATGGCGCTCGGCCTGGGGTTGCTGGCGGGGCGGCATTTTGGCCGGTCGATCACCCCGCTGCTTCAAGCGCTCGCCAAAATGGGCGACGGGGCCGTTCCCCAGCAGGTGCCCGTGACCTCCCGCGACGAAATCGGCCTATTGGCGCAAGCTTTAACCGAATGAGCGAAGAAATCGCCCAAAGTAACGCCGCCCTGCACGAATCCTACCGGCAGATTAGTACCCAGGCGCAGCAACTCTATGAAGCCAGCATCCGCGACGGGCTGACCGGGCTCTATAACCGCCGTCATTTCGATGCGGTCGTCGACCGTTTGATCGTCGAAGCCCAGTATAGCGCCGCCCCGCTGGCGCTGGCGATTGCCGATATCGATGATTTCAAGCGCATCAATGATGGTTTCTCCCACGCAACCGGCGACGCGGTCCTGCGCGCCCTCGCCGCCCTGTTGATCGCCGAAGCCCGGCCCGGCGACGTAGTGGCGCGCTACGGCGGCGAAGAATTCACCCTCGCCTTCCCCAACGCCGACCTCGCCACCGCCACCGCCCTGTGCGAGCGCCTGCGCCAGCGCGTCGAAACC
>NZ_LAJY01000566.1 GCF_000963705.1 Elstera litoralis
TTTCTGGCAGGTCGATCAGCAGGGCCGCCAACTACCCTATATCGATCAGGTCAGCTACTCGATTTCCCAGGACGTTGAATCGCTAATGCTGGATATCGTTGGCGGCAAGATCGATATGCAGGATCGCCATATCAACTCGCTGGCGAATAAGCCCACCCTGTCCCAGAACATCAAGCGCGGCGATTATCATCTGGTTGAACTGGTGGCGGCGAACGCCCAGCAGGTTCAGATTTATCTGAATATTCTGCATAAAGACCCGAAGGTGCGGGAAATGCTGGGGAATAAGGAGTTCCGCCGCGCGCTCTCCCTCGGCATCAACCGGCAGGAAATCATCGAGCTGGTCTACCTCGGCCAGTCCGAACCCTATCAAACCAGCCCGCGCCCCGGCCATCCCTGGCATCACGCCAAGCTCGCCAAGCAATTCACCGAGTTCGATGCGCCCCAGGCCAAAGCGATTCTCGATAAGCTCGGCTATGATAAGAAAGACGGCCAAGGCTTCCGCCTGCGCCCCGATGGCCAAAAAAGTCTTCTTCGGGATTGATGTGATCCCGACACTTTACCCCGATCAGGTGGATGCGCTGGAACTGGTGAAGCGCCATTGGGCCGATATCGGCATCGATATTAAGGTCAATACTATTGAACGCGCGCTCTATTTCACGCGCGGCGATAATAACGACCATGACGCCGCCTCCTGGTCCGGGGCGGGCGGGCTCGATCTGATGTTCGATCCGCGCGACTATCTCGCTTACCATCCGCAAGGCTCGCGCTATGCGATTCCCTGGGCGAATTGGTTCGTGTCGGGTGGCAAGCAGGGTGAAGAGCCCCCCGAAAGTCAGAAGAAGCGCATGGCTTTGTTCGACCAAGCGCGTGGTACCACCGATCTCGCCAAGCGTGCCGAATTGGTCAAACAGATGCTCGATTTGACCTATGAGGCGTTTGAAACCATTGGCGTCTGTTTGGGCGTCAACACCTTCGGTGTTTGCAAAAACAATCTGATGAATGTGCCGGAGAAATTTCCCGATAGCTGGTCGTACCCGAACCCGGCACCGACTCTGCCTGCCCAGTATTTCTTCAAGGCCTAACCGCCCTGGAATCCCCCGCCGCTGCGGTGGCGGGGGATTGCTTGCTTTTCAATGGAACCTAAGCCGATGGCTCGTTTTATCCTCACCCGGCTGCTCTGGATGATCCCGTCGCTGATCGTTATCAGCTTCTTGGCCTTCGTCCTTATTCAGCTTCCGCCCGGCGATTTCGTGACGACTTATATCGCAACGCTCGCCTCCTCGAACGAAGTGGTCGATCAGGCGGCGGCGCTGGCCCTGCGCGAACGCTTTGGCCTCGACCAGCCGATGCTCGTGCAATATTTCAAATGGATCATCAATATCGTCACGGCGGGCGATTTTGGTATGAGCTTCGAATGGCAGCAGCCGGTCGGTGAGTTGATTTGGGAGCGCATGGCGCTCACCCTGATCCTGACCTTCTCGACGTTGCTTGCCACTTGGGGGATTGCCCTGCCCATCGGCATTTTCTCCGCCGTGAAGAAATATTCCATCGGCGATTACATCGTTACCATGTTCAGCTTCATCGGCCTTGCGGTGCCGAGCTTTCT
>NZ_LAJY01000567.1 GCF_000963705.1 Elstera litoralis
GCCCGGCTCCACCGCCTTGCGGGGCCGACGGCGCGGACCCCGACGCCGCCCCCTCGCTCGTCAGCCGCCGAATAAGATCGGCCGGGCTCGGCAGATCGGTAACGTAAGCGAGGCGGATCAACACCATTTCCACGCCGCGCGCGGATCGGGGGCGGCATGGACTTCCTGCGCGCCCTTCAGCAGAATTTGCCAAGCGCGGGTGAGAGTTGCGACCGAGAGGCTGCCCGCCAGGTCCGACGCCGCCCGCCGTTCGGTTTCCGCCGCACTCTCCAGCGCGCCAGGGGCGACCTTGAGGCGGGTGACGCCGTGGCAGAGCCCGAGCAGGTCTTGCACCACTTGGCTAGGGTCGGCCCCGGCCCGGTGCATATCCTCGTACAGCGCCAAAGCGTCGGCAATCTGCCCGGCCATCACCTTGCCGAAGAGATCATAGACCGTCAGCCGGTCGGCGAGCCCCAGCATGCCGCGCACGGTTTCGGCTTCCACCGTGCCGCCCGACGAGAGCGCAATCGCCTGATCGAGCAGGGACATGCCATCGCGCGCCGAGCCATCCGCCGCGCGCCCGATCAAAGCGGCGGCTTCCGGCGTCAGCACCACTTTTTCCAAATCGGCAATGTGGATGAAATGGGCAGCCAGCACTTCCGGCTCGATCCGGCGCAAATCAAAACGCTGGCAGCGGGAGAGCACCGTGATCGGCACTTTGCGAATTTCAGTGGTGGCAAACAGGAATTTCGTGTGGTCGGGCGGCTCTTCCAGCGTCTTCAACAGGGCGTTGAAGGCATTTTTGGAGAGCATATGCACTTCGTCGATAATATAGATCTTATAGCGCGCCGAAATCGGCTTATAGCGCACGCCATCGATAATTTCGCGGATGTCATCGACGCCGGTGCGGCTAGCGGCATCCATTTCGATCACGTCCGGGTGCCGGTCGGCTGCAATCGCTTTGCACGGATCGCAGACGCCACACGGCTCCGGCGTCGGCCCGCCCGTCCCGTCCGCGCCGATGCAGTTCAGCGCGCGGGCGACGATGCGGGCGGAGGTCGTCTTCCCCACCCCGCGCACCCCCGTCAGCATGAAGGCATGGGCGAGACGGCCCGACTGAATGGCGTTCGTCAGGGTGCGCACCAAGGCTTCCTGCCCGATCATATCGGCGAAAGTCTGCGGGCGGTATTTGCGGGCCAGAACCCGGTATTCGGGGGCGGCGGTGTCGGGTGTGGTCATGACGGGCGGCAGTGTAGCGGGTCAGGGCCGGGCTTTCACCACTTCTTCCGCAATCTCGGGATAACGGTCGATCACGGCGAGAAATGAGCGCGCCGGACCATCGGGAACTGAGCGGCCCTGCTCCCAGTTCTGAACCGTAGCAAGCCCAAGGGCAAAGCGCGCGGCGAACTCTTCCTGCGTTAACTTATGCTTGGCGCGAATAGCGGCAACATCCGCCGGGGGTGGCACATGGCGGTCCACCGCGAGGCCGCACTCGGTTAGCGCCGCCGAAAAGCTACTGAAATCTGCTACAGCCGGAGCGACAAGATCGATACTCTCCCCTGCCAGCAAGGCATCCGCCGCCGCCTTCGCCTTGCGCACGCCAACCCCGTGGGCAACGAGCAGCTTGAAAGCCGAAATTGAGCGAAACTCCCGCCCGGTTTCAACCTTCAACCGAATGGCTTCGGGTGAACCTGAGAGGACGAGGGGCTCGGCCTGGACCCGCACCCGTGGTCCGGCGCGCTCCAATAACTTCGATAGCGTCAAAATCCAACTCCTCCATCACGCTCAAACACAGGGACCGCAGGCCTCGCACGCCAAGTTGGTTGGTTAAATTGGCTTGGATATGTAGGTCTGAACAGCGCGCTGAAATCCGGCCAGAAGCATTCGTTGTAAGCGCGACATGCGCCATAATATCAATCGCGTGGACGCGCGTCCCGTCCCATACAGTCGCACAAAGGGTTAGGATGTCGCCTTGGCTCATCCGCGCCAGCACCACAAGGCTTTGCAGTTCCATGCGGTACCCTTCTGCATTCATGACAAAAAGATAACCTCCGCAATCTGCGGAGTCAAATCACGCAATCACTCTAAGATTGAAGGCAAGCCACCCAACCAGGTGCGAACCGATTTTTACCGCGGGATACGTACAAAAAAGTAAGCCC
>NZ_LAJY01000568.1 GCF_000963705.1 Elstera litoralis
CCCTCCGCGGCGCCTGCAACCCCGCGCGCGGCCGCCGCAGGGGCGAAGCTTCCGGCCGCCGTTGCGGGTGTGATCGATATGGGCATCATTTCCCGCGATGGTGCGGCCTATAAGTCGCTGCGCGCACAGATCGAAAGCCAATCGAAAGCCTGGGACGCCGACCTGAAGAAAAAGAACGACGATCTGCGCAAGCTGGAAGAGGATTTCCGCAAGCAAGGCCCATCGTTGACGCCGGAGCAAGTGACGGAAAAACGTAAGCAGTTCGATACGCAACTCGGCGAGTTCCAGCGGCAGATCAATGTTCGCCGCCGTCAATTGGCCGATGGTGAAGCCAGAGTGCTCAGCCGATTGAAGCCGCCCTGGCGGAAATTCTTCAGCAGATTGCGGTTGAGCGCGGCATCAATGTTGTTCTGTACCGCAATGCTACGGTTCTATTTGCAACCGAGCTTGATATTACGGCGGATGCCCTCCAGCGTCTGAACGCCAAACTGCCGCGCGTAACGCTCAAGCTGCCGCCGCCGCAACCGGCAACGCCCGCGAGCGCCCCGGCGGCGGCGAAAAGCAATTAGCGCGTTTTAAGCGATGCCGGATCCGCGTTTTTTCACGTCGAGCGGCCCGCTTGCGCTCAAGCTGTTAGCGGACCGTGCGGGCGCGCAGCTTAGGGACGCGCGCCACGCCGAAACGCGGGTCCACACGGTCGCCCCCCTCCAGGCCCCGGAGCCGGGGGCGCTGACCTTCTGCGATCACCGCCGCTATTTGGACGCGCTTCCGGCGTGGCCCGCTGCGTCGGCGATTCTGGTGACGGCGGAGGTGGCGGCAGTCGCCCAAACCGACGCAGCCCTGCTGATTGCCCCCGCGCCAACGGTGGCGTTCGCCCGTATGGCCCGGCAGTTTTTCCCCGAACCCCTGCCGCCGCCGAGCATCGCCCCGTCAGCGGCGGTCGCCCCCAGTGCCGAGATCGACCCGAGCGCGGTGATTGCCGCCCAGGTATCCATCGGGCACGGGGTTAAGATCGGCGCGCGCACGATTATTCGGGCCGGGACGGTGATCGGCGACGGCGTCCAGGTTGGGGCCGACTGCGATATCGGCGTACTCGTGTCGCTGCATTATTGCCAGGTCGGGGACCGGGTGAAAATGCTGGCGGGCGCGCGGATCGGCGAGCCGGGCTTCGGGTTCGTCACCACCCCAACGGGTGTGGTCAAAGTGCCGCAGCTCGGCCTTGTCGAGATCGGCGACGATGTGGAAATCGGTGCGAATGCCTGCATCGACCGCGCAACCCTAACCCGCACCGTCATCGGGCAGGGGACGATGATCGATAATCTCGTTCATATCGCGCATAATGTGCAAATCGGTAAGGGCTGTATTATCACGGCCCAAGTTGGTATCTCCGGCAGTACCGTGCTGGAAGATTATGTCGTGCTGGGGGGACAGGTGGGCATTGCCGACCATATCCGCGTTGGCCGGGGAACTCGGATCGCGTCGCGGACGGGATTGTTTCGGGATGCGCCGGCTGGCTCCAGCCTTGGAGGGTTTCCGGCGGTGCCTATCCGCGAATGGCACCGCCAATCGGCTTTTCTGTTAAAAGGTCGGGCAGAAAAAAAGGAACAAGCGAATGAGTGATACCATCACCGTGGAAGGAACCGAAACCGGCCCAACGCCGGAAACCATTCCCGTGATCGATGTTTCCCGCATTATGCAAATGATCCCGCATCGTTACCCGATGCTGATGATCGACCGCGTGATTGATGTCATCCCGAACGAATCCTGCACGGGCGTCAAGAATGTCTCGATCAACGAGCCGTTCTTCATGGGGCATTTCCCGTCGCGTCCGGTGATGCCGGGGGTGCTGATTATCGAAGCGATGGCGCAGACGGCGGCAGTGCTGGTGGTGCAAACCCTCGGGCCGGACGCCGAAGGCAAGCTGGTTTATTTCATGACCATCGATGAAGCCCGCTTCCGGAAGCCGGTCACGCCGGGCGATCAGGTGCATATCCATGTTACCAAGCTGGCCCAACGCAAGACCGTGTGGAAATTCTCCGGTGCCGCCAAGGTGAATGGCACGCTGGTCGCCGAAGCAACCTTCGCCGCTATGATTTTGGACGAAAAATGACCCTTTCCGTGCACCCCACCGCGATTATCGAAGACGGTGCCCAACTGGGGGCCAATGTCGCCATCGGCCCCTTCTGCCACATCGGGCCGAATGTGGTGCTGGGCGATGGGGTGACCTTGCTGAGCCATGTCGTCGTCGGCGGCTATACGCAGATCGGCGCGGGCAGCACGCTCTACCCCTTCGCCACGATCGGCATGCCGCCGCAGCACGCGCGCTACAAGGGCGAAGAGGTTCACCTGATTATCGGGGCGAACTGCACCATTCGCGAGCACGTCACCATGCACCCCGGCACGCCGTTCGGCAGCGGCGAAACCCGCGTCGGCGACAATGGCCTGTTCATGGTCGGCGTTCATATCGCCCATGATTGCCGAGTGGGCAATAATGTGGTGATGGCCAATCAGGCGACGCTCGGCGGGCATGTGGAGATCGGCGATTACGTCAATATCGGCGGCCTCTCCGCCGTGCATCAATATGTTCGCATCGGCAAGCATTCGATGGTCGGCGGCATGTCGGGCGTCGAGGGCGATGTGATTCCCTACGGCATGGTGATGGGGGATCGCGCGCGGCTGTCGGGCCTCAATATCATCGGCCTCAAGCGGCGCGGCTTCGAGCGCGAGGAAGTCCACGCCCTGCGCGCCGCCTATCGCCTGCTGTTCGCCGCCGAAGGCACGATGGCCGAGCGCATCGAGGATGTCAGCGGGTTGATGAAGGATAACCGCGCGATTATGGATATCGTCGAGTTTATCCGCACCGACAGCAACCGCGCCATCTGCCAGCCGCGCTGACGGATATGACCGACCCCGCGCAGAGAACCCTAGGGATCGTCGCCGGGGGCGGTGATTTACCGCGCGAGATTATCGCCGCCTGCCGGGCGCGCGGGCAGAATTTCTTCGTTCTGGCGTTGGATGGCCAGGCCGATGCCGATATTACCGAGGGCGTGCCGCACGCCCGGCACCGGATGGGGGCGGCGGGCGCGATTTTCGAATCGTTACGCACCGCCGGGGTTCAAGATGTTGTTTTCGCGGGGAAAGTTAAGCGTCCCTCCCTGCTATCGGTCGCGCCGGACGTGCGCGGCGCGGCCTTTATCGCCCGCATTGGCCTGAAGGCATTCGGCGATGATGGTTTGCTGCGCGCCATCGCTGAAGAGTTCGAGCGCGAAGGGTTTGTACTGCGGTCGGTTCCCGATGTGTTGGCGCTGGGCGGCAGCGCGCCGGAGGCCGGACCGCTCGGGCAGCACAAGCCGATGCGCGGGCCGAAGCCGATATTGC
>NZ_LAJY01000569.1 GCF_000963705.1 Elstera litoralis
CACGACCGTCATGGCGGCGCAAGCCCGGCTGCGCACGGCGCTCGGTCTGCCGCCCACGCCCGGCGAGGACGATCCGCAAACCCAGGCGATGATTCGCGGCATGGTCGAAGGGCTCGCCGCCCGGCTGGAGCAAACGCCCGACGATCTTGCCGGTTGGCAGCGCTTGGCGCGGGCGCGCGAGGTTCTTGGCGAGTCAGAGGCGGCGATTGCCGCGCACCGTCAGATCGTCCGTCTTGCACCGCAGTCGGTCGATGCGCTGCTGGGGCTGGCGCGGGTGCTGTTTCCGCCCTCGGCCACGCTCGCCGGGCCGGTGCCGCCGGAGTTTTACGCTCTGATGCGCCGGGTGCTGGCGCTTGACCCCAATCAGCCGGAAGCCCTGTGGTTCGCCGGGTTGGACGCGGCGCAGCAAGGGAATAAACCCGAGGCGCTGGCCCATTGGCGGCACCTGCTGGCGCTCTTGCCCAACGATGCGCCGCCGCGCCAGCAGTTATTGCAAGAGATTGAACGACTTCAGCCATAACGAACGTTTTCGCACCTGCAAACGATATGGTATGACGGTTCAAACCAAACGGGCAGAATGCCATGTACGGCGGTGTAGAACACGGACCTGAGAATACCTACCGGGCGGAAGATTTGCTCGGTGCAGCCGACCCTGTTCGGCTTGGGGATGATCTTGTCTTCGTCGCGGGGGCGCGTGAGCTCGCGCAAATCCCGAATTATTTCGCGACCGAACGCCGCAGTTTCGACGATCTCGATTTGGGCGACGGCCTCGCGTTGTCGGCGGCGATGATTCAAGATTTGGCCGAAAGCTTTTCGATCACCGGCCAGTCGGGCGAGATGGTGGCGGTGCTGGAACAGGCGTCGGGCACGGTCACGCTGAAGCGCCCCGGCCAGCCGCGCCGCCCGGCGCAGGGGCAAGAAGAGCTGCTGGGCGGGGATCTGCTCGAAATCGCCACGCTCTCCCGCGTTAGCTTGCGTCTTTCGGATACGACCCGCATTGAGCTTGGCGGGCGGGCTCGTGTGCGCGTCGACCGGCGGGTGTTGCTGCCGGGGATGGATGGGCGGCGGCGGTTGGCCTCGGTCGAACTCACGCTCTTAACCGGCACTTTCTTTGCGCGCACGGCCCCGACCGGCCCGCAGCCGCCGGTTATTTCGCTGCGCACGCCGCTCGGCACCTTGGCGTGGAGCGATGCTACCCTGGGGGGACAGATTCTGGTGCCGAGCGCGGTCGATATGATGGCCGTGTTGGGCCGGGCGAAGGGCGCGACGGGGATCATCACCCTCATTGGCACGCAAGGCCCGCAGGCGATTACCGAGTGCCCGGCGTTGGTGGCGCTGGAACGCAATGGCCGCGCCCGCGTCATTCAAGCGCTGCTGACCGTGCGCGAGTTGGATGCGACGCTGTTTTCCCGCCTCATGCCGTCGCGCGGGCTCGGGCAACTCAGCCTCGATCAATAAGGCGCTTCTTCCCAAAACCCCATCGGCGTTACGACGCTTCGAGTGTCCCGCCCGTCCCGCGCACGGCCTCGTCGACCGCGAGGCGGAGGCGCTGGGAGCGGTCGGACACATCGTCGGCGGCATTCAGCAGATCGAGAACATTCGCGCCGCCGCGAATCGCCGCCGAGCCGACTTCACTAATCCCGTCGCGCACTTTCCGCGCGCCCGAGGCCATGCGCTCGACCAGGGCCGCGACCTGCGTTGCCGCGCCCTCGTGATCGTGCAGAATGTAAGAGACTTCCTTCGTATTGCTCTGAAGGTCCTGGATCTGCCGGAGAATCTCGGCGATGACCCCGGTCATCTCGCCGGTGACGGACTGAATGATGGCGATTTGTGCGCCAATATCCTCGGTTGCCTGGGCCGTGCGGGTGGCGAGCGATTTCACCTCGCCAGCAACGACCGCAAAACCTTTCCCCGCCGCCCCAGCGCGCGCCGCCTCGATGGTTGCATTCAGCGCCAGGAGATTGGTTTGCCCGGCGATTTCGGTGATAAGGGTCGACACGTCGCCAATCGCGACCGCTGCTTGCGTGAGGCCTTCCATCGTTCGTTGCGCCGTCTTACTGGCCCCTTGGGCAACCTCGGCGGCCCCGACGGCGTGAGTGACGTGGGTCGAGATTTGTTGGACCGATTTCACCAAGCCGCCCGCCGCCGCCGCCGCGCGGTCGCCGTGGCTGGCGGTTTCATCGGCGGCATCCGAGACGAGCAAGGCCTGTTGATTGGCCGAATTGGTCACTTCCGCCAACCCTTCGCCCGGTGGCGCGCAGGCGCTGCGCCGCCGAGGTCAGATCGTCGAGAAGCCAGGCGCTGTTCTGTTTCAAGCGCTGGGTGACGGCAGCGGCGAGCACGAGCCCGGCTTGATTGGGGGCCTGCGCCGGTTGCGCCGCCGCGCTTTCCTTTTGGGTGAGGCGCTTATCCTGCGCCGCCGCTTGCCGCCGGGTCAGTAGGGCCAGTCCGGCGACGGCCGAGCTTGCGGCGACGGCAGCGGCTAGCAGAACGATCAGCCGATGGGTGGGGTCCGCCAGCAGGCTGGTCGCCACGCCCGCAGGCAGCAGAATCGCGACGATCAGCAGCAAGCCGGTTTGGACGAGAAAGGGCGTAAGCATGGCAATCGGCCTTCAAACCAAGAATGGCCCCCAAGATGACCGATCCGCCCGCAGCAGAGAAGATTAAATGCAACCGGAAAGGTTTTTCGACAGCCGGGCAGGTGCGCGCATCAGGATACTCCTTGGATTTCCGGGGGACGCCAGGCGATGACGCCCGCCGTGCGTGCGCGCACTTCCGGCGCGGCAAGGCAGGTGGCGACGGCCTCATAGCCGGGCGCGCCGGGATAAGGCGCGACGCGCGTCGGCGGGCTGTGATTGGCCGGACAGAGAAGAATCGCCTCATCGGCCCCGACATCGGCCAAATCCAGAATCGTGCAGGAGCGGGTCATTAAGAACAGCGGGCGGGCTTGCGCGCCTCGGCGACGGAGGTGGGCGATCAGTGCCGCTTGGGTCGGGTGATCCAACCCGTCTTCGACCATGTCGACAATAGTGAAATCGGGGCCTTCCGCCTCCAAGCCAACCAGCAGCACAACGAGCGCGTCCGAGATCACCGCGCCCTCCTCGACAAGCCAGAGCAAGCTCGCCTCGACGCGCGCCGTGAGCGCTGGGTCGCGCGCTAAACGCGCTTGCGCCTCCTCTACCGACGCTCCAAGCCGAGAAAATCGGCGTTCGGGAGTGTCTCGGCCAAGCGGCGGGCAAAGCGGGTCTTACCGCTGCCGAGCGGGCCGACGATGTAGTTCAGCGCGCGAATGTCGGAGAGTTCAAACCTTTCGCCGCCCCACGGCCACGGCAGGTCGAAAGCAACGCTGATGTTGCGCTGCGCCGCCAGCACCGCCGCCAAAGCCCCGACGGGGGGAGCCCGGCCCAGGGCGAGGTCGGCCCGCAGATCCCGCAGTTTCGCCAAACGGCCCGCAAGGTCGTGGGCTTGGCTTTCGAGCCGCGTTTGATGCGCCGCCAGCGCCGGTGCCAAATCCCGCGCGTCGCCCGTCAGAACCCGCGCCACTTGGGCAAGGCTAAGTCCAAGCGCGCGCAAGGCCACAATCTCGGCGGCGCGCCCCATCGCCGCCGGATCATAGACGCGCCAGCCGACCGCCGTGCGGCCCGGTGTGAGCAAGCCGCGCTGCTCGTACAGCCGCAGGGCCTTCGCCGAAACGCCGAGGCGTTTGGCGGCGGTGGACGCGGTGAGACAGGCGGTAGACGATTTCATGAAACACCTCGGTGACGGTTGACCACCCCTCTTATCGCGGCAGCCCTAAGGGCCAGGTCAAGCGGCTGGAGGTTTTCCCGCTCCCGCGCGCCGCGCTTGACAGGGGCGCGAAATCGCGGCATCTGTGACATGTCAGATAGAGGCCTTGCCATGTCAACGATTCTTACCCTTCCCACGCTCGGTTCCGATGAAAACGGCGAAAGCCTGGGCGACCGCGCCTATCAGGCCATTCGCCGCGCCATCATCACCTGCGCCCTGCCGCCGGGCTCCGAGGTCTCGGAAACTCAGCTTGCCACCCGCTTCGGCTTCGGCAAAGCCCCCGTGCGTGCCGCCCTGTCGCGTCTGGCGCAAGACCGGCTGGTGCGCGCCCAAGCCCGGCGCGGCTGGAAGATCGCCCCGGTCACGCTTCGCGACGTGCGCGATATTTTCGATCTGCGCCAACTGCTCGAATCCGAAGCCGCGCGCCTTGCCGCAGGCCAGGTTGCCGCCGACGAGCTGACCCGGCTCGATGCCGCCTGTCAGGCGCGCTACGTGCCGGGCGATCCCAATAGCGCCGATAGTTTCCTTGCCTCCAATCGCGAGTTCCATTTGCTCATCGCCCGCCGCTCCGGCAATGCCCGGCTGGCGGCGATGCTGGAGCAACTGATGATGGAATCAGAACGGTTGCTGCATATCGGCCTCGCCCTGCGCGACCGGACGGACGAAATCAGCCACGAGCACCATTGCCTAATCGACGCGCTGGTGGCGGGCGACAGTGTGGAAGCCGCGCGCATCGCCGCCGAACAGGTAAGCGATTCCTTCCGCATGGTCCGCGACGCCATTCTCTCGTCCGATCCCATCGATACCCTGTCCATCCGCCTGGAGACCCGGTCATGAGCCTTGCCGCCCTCATTCAGTCCGTCACGGTCGAGCTGGACCGCACCGATGCCGAAAGCCTGCCCGTGGAGCGGCGGATTGCCGCGCTGTTACCGCCGGTTTTGGCGCAGCCCGATATTTTGGCGGGGGCCGATGTGCGCTTCGATCCCAAGAACTATTCGGTCACAATTTTGCACGTCGCGCCGGAGGGGCGCTTTTCGGTCTGTGCGATTGCCTGGATGCCGGGGCAATGGTCGCGCATTCACGATCACCGCGCTTGGTGCGCTTTGGGCGTGATCGAGGGGAGCGGGGCGGAAGAATTCTACCGCCTGCGTGCCCTTGTAACCCAAAATGGTGCCAGCGATCCGATTGCCGAAGCCACCGGCGGGCGGGCTTTGAGCCAGGGGATGACCAGTTTCGCCGCCCCCGGCCCGCACGGGGTTCACCGCATCGGCAACCCCGGCCCGCAGCCGATGATCTCCTTGCATATTTATGGCTGCAACCTTGCCGAATGCGGCACCTCGGTCGATCATTGCTTCGACGCTTGAGAGCTTAGATCATCGACACACCGCGAAACGATTGAAAGATCGGGACAACACGCCGACATATAAGGCAGAGTATGAACCGGCTTTCGGTTTTGGCCGGTTTCATTTGGCCAGTCTCATTTGGCCGGCCTCATTTGGCTTGTCTCAAGGATGCGTGTGTGTCGATGACCCGTTCCGCCCTCACTTTTCCGGCCCGCCCGGATGCACACCGCCCCGCGTT
>NZ_LAJY01000057.1 GCF_000963705.1 Elstera litoralis
CGATGAACGCAGTTCAGATTACTGATGCCGCTTTGATAGAGCAAGCTGAAGCTATGGCAAAGCTGAAGGGCGTCACGGTCAGTAAGATCATCACCGATACCCTTGCAGAAGCCTTCCGCATGGAAAATTATTTCAATGCGAGAGCACAACGGGCCGATCCAGTGAAAGCGCTTGAAATTCTCGCGCGGGCTGGTGTCGGTAACGAACCTGATGAGGGCGATGCTTAAAGATAAAGGGGAGCGCATCGCCCCCCCCTTTTCTCTCCGGTCTCTACAGCCCCAACGCCTTGCGCACGCCCGCCCCATAGGCCGGGTCGGCCTTGTCGAAATGCGCTAACTGCCGATCGATGATCGCCTGAGGCACGCCGCCGATGGAAGCGGCGATATTTTGGAACAGGCGCTGTTTTTGATCGTCGGGTAGCAGGCGGAAGAGGTTTCCGGCCTGGGTGTAATCGTCGTTGCCGTCGCGGTGGTTGTAGCGGGCGGCGTCGCCGGACAGGCGCAAGGGCGGCTCGGCGACGCTCGGGTCTTGGGTGGGGCCGCCGAAGGAATTGGGTTCGTAATAGGCGTCCGGGTTGCCGGTATCGTTGCGGAAGAACCGCATTGCACCGTCCTTATGATAGTGATGGACAGGGCATTTCGGCGCATTCACCGGCAGTGCCTCGTAATGGGTGCCGAGGCGGTAGCGGTGGGCGTCGGCATAGGCGAAGATGCGCGCTTGCAGCATTTTATCGGGCGAGAAGCCGATTCCGGGGACGATGTTCGACGGCGAGAAGGCCGCCTGTTCGATTTCGGCGAAGTAATTATCGGCATTGCGGTTGAGTTCGAGCACACCCACGTCGATCAACGGATACTCGCCGTGCGGCCAGACTTTGGTGAGATCGAAGGGGTTATAGGCAGTCTTGTCCGCGTCCAACTCCGGCATGATCTGCACGCACATCCGCCAACGCGGGAATTCTTGCCGCTCAATCGCGCCGAAAAGATCTTCCTGATAGGTTTCCCGGCTCTTGCCGATGGCGGCGTCGGCTTCGGCATTCGTCAGGGTTTTATGGCCCTGCTGGGTCTTGAAGTGGAACTTCACCCAGAAGCGCTCGCCGTCGTTATTCCAGAAGCTAAACGTGTGGCTGCCGAAGCCGTCCATAAAGCGTGGGCTGACGGGAATACCGCGGTCCGACATCAGGATCGTCACCTGATGCAGGCTTTCGGGGCTTAACGACCAGAAATCCCAGGCGGCGGTGGGCGAGCGCAGATTGGTGCGCGGGTGGCGCTTTTGCGTGTGGATGAAATCCGGGAATTTCAGCGGGTCGCGGACGAAGAAGACCGGCGTATTATTGCCGACCAAATCCCAATTGCCCTCTTCGGTGTAGAACTTCAGCGAAAAGCCGCGCACGTCGCGTTCCGCATCCGCCGCGCCCTGCTCCCCCGCCACGGTGGAAAACCGCGCCAGCAGCGGCGTTTGCTTACCAATTTCGCCGAAAAGCTTGGCGCGGGTGTAGCGGCTGATATCGTGCGTTACCGTCAGCGTGCCGAACGCGCCCCAGCCTTTGGCGTGGACCACGCGTTCGGGAATGCGTTCGCGGTTCTGGTGGGCCAGCTTTTCGATGAGCTGATAATCCTGCATCAGCACGGGGCCGCGCGCGCCCGCCGTCAGGCTGTTCTGATTATCGGAAATTGGCGCGCCGGCGCTGGTGGTCATCACGGGCTTATCGGACATGGTGGGGGCCTTCCTCGTTAGGTGGGTTTGTCTTAGCGGCTAGCCTGCCGGAAGTTCTTCAGAGCGTCAATTAGAATTATTCTAATTATTGTTTAGAAAAAATTCTTCCTAAAATCTTATTAAAATGCTTGAGCGCCCATTAACCTTTCGGTAAGCATACCACAGCTTTTAGATGCTGGAATCCTTGCCCATGCAATTGTATTCAATCCGATGCACGCGACGTGGGCTCATGGCGCTCGGATGCCTAGCGCTCGCGGGATGCACGACCACGCCATCGGCCCGCCCGGTTGCCTCGCCAGCGGTTTTACCCCCTGGGGCGTCCCGGATCGCCGTCGAAATTTCCATCGAAATCATCGACACGCTCCGGGACGTGACCCAGCGGACCGACCGGCAGGAACTCGACGATTATGTCAACGCCGCCATGATGGCCCTAGTGCAAAAACTTGCCGCCGAAAAGCTGGAGTTGGTGCAAGCGCCCGCCGCCGCGCCTGTGCAGATGCGCTTGGCCCTCAAAGTGCGGCGGAATGATCCCATCATCGGGGGGCTCAGCGCCTCGGCGCAAGCAACTCTCACCGATGACGCCGGACGAGAACTCCTAACCGCTACCGGTTCGGACGGGCACTACATGATGAAGACCATCCGCAATACCACGACCGCCTTGCGCAAAAGCAGCGAGCAGGTTGGCGATGCCATCGTCGCGCAGGTGAAGGGTCGCAAGGCAACCTGAGGTAACACCTAAAATCATCCCCTGTTGAGTTCTCCCCTTCTGAGGATTTTCCATGACCGCCGTCACCTCCTTCGCCAAGATTTCCATTTTGGGGGCTGCCCTTCTCGCTATGGCCGCTTGCGCTCCCGTGTCGCGTCCCGAGGGCGTAACCGCGGCCGATGTTCCGCCCGGTGCCAGCCGATTTGCGACGGAAACCAAAATCGAGATCATCGAAACCTTCAGCGATGCCACCGATAAGGCCGATCCGGCTGAAATCGAAAACTATAAGGCAATCGCTATAACGGCGCTGACTGGCAAACTCGCGGCCGAGAAACTGGAAATCGTCGCGGCGAATGCCGAGGCCCCCCTGAAGATGCGGCTGGAGCTTCAAATCCGGCGGTGGGAACCGCTTACCGGCGGCGGCACCTTCGTGAAGGCCATTGTCGCCAATGCCGCCGGAAAAGAGCTTTTCTCGACCCAAGCTGGCGAAGGGTTGCATCTGCTTGGGAACGGCCTCGATTCGAAAATCGCCCTGCGCAATTCCATGGAGCGGCTTGGCGGCGGTATTCTCGACGGGCTGAAGCCCTTGCGCGCCTCCGCCTCTTAACCCTTGGCTGCGCGGCCCGGCCTCGCTATCGTCGCCAGCCGGAGCGATGAAAGGGCAGCGACGATGACCGATGGGCAGTTTACCAACATTCAAATGATCGGCCCGAAGGCGGGCGGCGCCCCCCAGCAGGTGATTCTACTGCTGCACGGCTATGGCTCGAACGGGGCCGATCTTCTGGGGCTCGCGCCCTATTGGGCCGATGCGCTGCCGAATGCGGCTTTCATCGGGCCGGATGCCCCTTTCGTCTGCGAAATGTCGGCGATGGGCTATCAATGGTTCTCCTTGCGGGAAATTATGGCGGGCGCTCCCCTGGCCGATGGCTTGCGCCGCGCCGGGGCCGATGAGGTTGCGCCGGTGCTGAACGCTTTGATCGATGATATTTTGGAACGCTTCAACCTGCCCGCGACCAAGCTGGCGCTGGTCGGCTTTTCGCAAGGCACGATGATGGCGCTGCACGTTGCCCTGCGCCGCCTGGAGCCGCTCGCGGGCGTGCTCGGCTTTTCCGGCATGCTGATCGACCCACCGAGTCTTGCGGCAGAAATGACAGCAAAGCCCCCCGTTCTGCTCGTGCATGGCGATGCCGACCCGGTGGTGCCCTATGCCAGCCTCACCCGCGCCGAAAGCGCGCTGCGCGACGTGGGCGTTGCGGTGGATACCCTCACCTGCCCGCGCCTGGGCCATTCCATCGACGATACCGGGCTGGAGGCGGGAACGCGCTTTCTTCAGCACTGCCTGTCGAGCGCGGGCTAGACTTCTGCGGCCCCCGGCTTAGGCTCTTGCCATGACCCGAACCTCTTCCTCCGGCCTCTGGGACGCCGAGCATGATTATGTGCGCATCCTGCTTGATGGGATTCGCACCGAAGCCCGCGTGGGGCTGCACCCGTGGGAGCGTTTCGGCGATAAGCCGAACCCGCTGCTGGTGACAATCGAGCTTTTCGCCCACGCACCGCGCCCGGAAACGCAAGCGGAGTTCATGGATTACGATCCCTTGCGCGCGGCGGTGAAAGACTGGCCCAACCGCCCCCATACGGAGTTACTGGAAACCCTCGCCGAAGAGCTGGTCGGGCATTGTTTCGCCCTGCCGCGCGTCGAAGCCTGCCGGGTTTCGGTGCTGAAAACGGGAATTTTCAACGAGATCAACGCGGTCGGCATCGAACTCTACCGCCGCAGGCCGGTGGCGCGATGAGCGCGCGGACGATTCTGATTACCGGCGCGGCCAAGCGCGTCGGGGCGGGCCTCGCGCTGGATTTGGCCGCCGCCGGGCACCGGATTATCGTTCATTACAATCAGTCCGAAGCCGAAGCGGCAGAGGTTGTCCGCCAGATCGAAGCCGGAGGCGGCACCGCCTGGGCCGTTCAGGCCGATCTTGCAACGCGCGACGGCATCGAAGCCCTCCTCCCCCGTGCCCGCGCGCTGGCGGGGCCGGTGGATGGGCTGATCCACAATGCCTCGCTGTTCGAATTCGACCATCTGAACTCGCTCGACTGGGATTTGTTCGAAGCCCATCAGCGGGTGAACCTCGCCGCGCCCGCCTTTCTGTCGCGCGATTTCGCCCGGCAGCGCGATATTGAGAGCGGCGTGATTATTGGGATTCTCGATCAGAAGGTCGATAATCTGAACCCGGATTTCCTCAGCTATACCTTAGGCAAAGTCGGCCTGAAGGGGCTGATGCGGATGCTGGCGATGCAGCTTGCCCCGCGTATCCGCGTCGGCGCGGTCGCGCCCGGCCTCACCCTGATCTCGGGTCGCCAGACCGAAACCAGCTTCGCCCATGCCCATAAGGCGACGCCGCTCGGCTGCGGCAGCAGCGTGGCCGACCTGGCCCGCGCCTGCCGCTTTATTCTCGATACCCCCAGCTTCACCGGCCAAACCATCACCGTGGACGGCGGCGAAAGCCTGATGGGCCGGGCGCGCGATGTGTTTTTCGACCTCGGCGGACGGCTGGAGGATTTGCCGGAGGAGCGGCGGTAAAGCCACTCCTCCGCTAAGCGTATTAATTCCGCCCCGCCATCACGCCGCCGTCGACATCGTGAACCGCGCCGGTCGTCCACCCGGCTTTATCCGACAGCAGAAACGCGATGTGCGCGGCTACATCTTCAACGCGCCCCACCCGCCCGATCGGATGGAAGCCATCGAAACCGCGGGTCAGCGTCGCTTCGATCTGCTCAGGCGCGATGAACGCCCCATAAATCGGTGTGACGACGACGGCGGGGGAGACGGCATTGACGCGGATGTTCTGCCCCGCCAATTCCATCGCCAGATGCTGTGTGAGCGCGTGCAGCCCCGCTTTTGCCATCGAATAGGCGGACGAGGGGGTGGCTTTGATCGCCTGCTTCGCCCACATCGAGCCGATCATCACAATCGCCCCGCCGCCGGAGCGCGCCATATTCCGCGCCACCGTTTGCGTTACAAAGAAGGTCGCGCGGTTCAACGCGGCGTAAGCATCATAATCCGCCGGTTCATGATCCAAAAAGCTCTTCGGATAGAAAGTGCCTGCGGCATTCACCAGATGGATAATCGGGCGCGGTTCTGCGGCGAGCGCGGCGATCAGCGCCTCGGTGCTGGCAGGATCGGTTAGATCGGCAACCCGCGTTTCCACGCGGCCGGGGCCTTCGGCCATCAGCGTGCGCTGCGCGGTTTCGAGCTTTGCCGCATCGCGCCCGATCAGCAAAACCGTTCGCCCCTCCTGCACCAAAAGCGCGGCGGTGGCGCGGCCCATGCCGGTCGAGCCGCCGACGATGACGCTCAGCGTTTCAGCCATAATCGATAATCCTTTGTTGAGGGGCTTTCGCCCTGCTTTGAAGCAATTATCTATCTACTGATAGATAGCTTCATATGACCGTTGCGAAGCGCCCCGTCAAGCTCTATCTATCAGGTGATAGAGGGTGGTTTTAGGGGAGCGCGATGCGCGAACAGATTCTGGCGGCCGCCGAAAAGCGCGCGCGCGTCGGCGGCTACAATGGCTTCAGTTTTCGCGATTTGGCGGAGGACGTGGGCGTAAAAAGCTCCAGCGTCCATTATCACTTCCCAACCAAAGCCGATTTGGGGGCTGCCCTCGCACACCGCTACACAGAGCATGCAAAAGCGCGCTTAGGCGAACCCGTGGGCTTATCGCCGGAGGGGGCTACCGCGCGCGTCACCCTGCTGTTTCGGGATGCGTTGCTGGTCGAAGACCGGATGTGTCTCTGCGGTCTGTTCGGCGCGGAACGCGATGCGCTTCCCCCTGCCGTCGAAGCGGCGGTCGCGGGCTTTTTTCAAATGCTACTGGCGTTTCTCGGCACGTCAGTGGGGGAAGGCATCCCGGCGGCGCAGCTTTTGGCCCAGTTGGAAGGCGGGCTTATTCTGGCGCGAACGCTGCGCGACCCGGCCCTTTTCGATCAGGCGTGCGGAATCAAACTTCCAACGGCCTAGGCTTTCTTCTCCGCCAACTGCTCCGACAGTTTTTCGATAATCTGCGTTAAGCGCTGAATCTCCTGCTCGCGCAAGGCGTCAATCTTGGCATGGAGCAGCTCGATTTCCAGTTCGGCCTTCACATTCACGGCGTAATCATAGGCGGCATTCCGGCGGTCCACTTCCGCCTGCCGGTTCTGGCTCATCATGATGATCGGCGCGGTATAGGCCGCTTGGAACGAGAGGATGAGGTTCAGCAGAATGAACGGGTACGGGTCCCAGTGAAAAATAAACGCGGTGGCGTTCAGCGCAATCCAGATGCTGAGAATCACCGACTGAATAATGATGAACCGCCAGGAACCAACCGTCGCCGCCACATGGTCCGAGATACGGTCCCCCAGCGTCTGCGGCGGGGGCTTGGTTTCAGCCGAAGGGCGCTTGCGCCGCAGTTCCGCTAAGCGGCGCTGATCGTCGTCGGTGAATTGATCGGACATGCTGGCTCCCGTGGCAAACTCGGGCTCACGCTATCCCAAAATTGGCGAAAGCGAGCCTGCTATCTCAGGTGAAATTCTCGTAAAAACACACAACCTCCTCCTCTGAGGCGAAATCGACGGCGGCTTTCACCATGTCCCGGCACATGGCGATAAACTCCGGCGGGTGATCGGCGGCATATTGCTTGGCCATTCGGCCCAATTGTTTGATTTCGCGCGCGTCCAGCTCGATGCCCGGCGCGCCATCTTCTTCCAACACTTCGCCGAGTTCGAAATAGTCGAAAATATCGGCGAGATGGTAGTCGCCCTCGTCGTAAGCGTGGATCAACTCGAAAGCGCCCTCCGGGGTCACAAGATAGATCCCTGGATCGAGATCGGTCAGGATCACTTGCCCGCCTTGCAGCGCCATTCGGTTTCTCCATCCAGGGGCTTAGTCTGTTACCCTATCCAATAAGCGTTAACCATTCGTCTTCCGTCAACATCGGGATGTTGAGTTCGGCGGCTTTTTTGGCCTTGGAGCCCGCGTCCGCGCCGACGATGACATAGTCGGTTTTCGCAGAAACCGAACCCGCCACCTTTGCGCCCAACCGTTCGGCCTGGGCTTTTGCCTCGCGCCGAGTTATGCGGGTCAGCTCGCCGGTGAAAACGACCGTCTTACCCGCAACCGGGCTTCCGGCGCTCACAGCGGGCCTTTCGGCGGGGGCGATGGTGATGAAACTCAACAGATCGTCCAACACCGCTTCGTTATGCGCTTCGGCGAAGAAGGCTACCAGATCGGTGGCCATGCTGGCGCCGATGCCATTGATGGCCAGGAGTTCCTGAAGCGCGCTCGCCTCGGGCTCCCGCGCCGCCTGCATCGCCGCGCGCAAGGCGTCAAAACTTCCGTAATGATGGGCGAGCAGCTTTGCCGTTGCCTGGCCGATTTGCGGAATACCGAGGGCAAACAGAAAGCGCTCGAAGGCGATCTGCCGCCGCGTCGTAATCGCCGTATAGAGGTTACGCAAGGATTGCGCGCCCCAACCTTCCCTATCGCGCAGGTCGGTATGTTTTTCTTCCAGACGGAACAGGTCGGCGGGGGTGCGCACCAAGCATCGTCGAAAAAACGCCTGGATATGCTTTTCGCCCAATCCTTCGATATCGAACCCGTCGCGGGAGACAAAATGCCGAAGCCGCTCGACCGCTTGCGCCGAGCAGACCAGCCCGCCCGTGCAGCGCCGCGCTACTTCCCCTTCCCGCCGCAGGGCGACCGAGCCGCAGACGGGGCAGATATGGGGCAGCGTGTAGGGCTCGGTCCCCTCAGGGCGCTCGCTGAGCACCGGCCCCAGCACCTGCGGAATCACGTCCCCCGCGCGTTGGACCAGCACGAGATCGCCGACGCGCACGTCTTTGCGGGCAACCTCATCTTCATTATGCAGCGTCGCCCGTGCGACCACGACGCCGCCGACCGTGATCGGCTCCAGTTCGGCGACCGGCGTCAGCACCCCCGTTCGCCCAACCTGGATGGAGATGGCTTTT
Organism: Elstera litoralis; assembly: GCF_000963705.1. GTDB lineage: Bacteria > Pseudomonadota > Alphaproteobacteria > Elsterales > Elsteraceae > Elstera > Elstera litoralis. The sequence continues at coordinate 8,423 of NZ_LAJY01000057.1, forward strand.
AGCCGCGTGCGCGCCTGTTCGGCGGGGAATTTATGGGCGATGGCCCAGCGCGGTGCGCGCGAGACGAAGCCTAAGCGCGCCTGCCAATCGTAGCGATCGACCTTGTAAACCACGCCGTCGATGTCATAGGGCAGGTCGGCGCGGTGGTTGCCGATCTCGCGGTAGAAGTCGAGCACGGCTTCCACCCCCTCGCAGCGGCGGGACCGGTCATTCACCGGAAACCCCCAGGCTTTGAGGTTTTGCAGAAACTGCCAATGGCTTTCGGCCAAGGGGGCATCACTGTCGCCCGAGGCATAAGCGAAAAACGCCAGCGGGCGGGTGGCGGTAATGCGTGGGTCCAACTGCCGCAAGCCCCCCGCCGCCGCATTGCGCGGATTGGCGAAAATCTTTTCCCCGGCAGCCGCCTGGGTTTCGTTCAGCCGCTGAAAATCCGCCCGGCGCATGTAGACTTCGCCACGAATTTCGAGGGTGCCCGCCGGAGCCGCCTCGGGCAATTTGGCCGGAATTTCGGCAATCGTGCGCACGTTGGCGGTCACATCCTCGCCCTCGCTGCCGTCGCCGCGCGTCGCGGCCTGCACCAGCACGCGGTTTTCATACCGGAGGGAGAGTGACAGCCCATCGATCTTCGGCTCGGCCACCACCGCCAAGGTCAACGCCGGATCGGCGGCGAAATCCCGCTCCAAAAAGCGGCGGATACTGTCGAAGAAATCCGCCACGTCGCTATCGGCAAAGGCATTATCCAGCGACAGCATCGGGCGCGCATGCCGCACTTTGGCAAAGCCCGAACTTGCCGAAGCCCCCACCTTCAGACTGGGCGAGTCTGGGCGCTTTAGGGCCGGGAACCGCGCCTCAATCGCCTGATTGCGCTGGCGCAAGCCGTCATAGGTCGCATCATCCACCTCCGGCGCATCCTGGCCGTGGTACAGCCGATCATGCCGGGCAACCTCCGACGCCAGCCGCGCCAGTTCCGCCCTCGCCTCGGTTTCGGTCAGCGCGTCGATGGCGATCTGGGTGGTCATATTCGTCCTCATACTGCGATGGAAGCGCTGGCGCGCTGATTGGGGGCGCTGCCCCCAAACCCCGGCCCAAGGGGCTGGCCCCTTGGGAATCCCATTTCTGTTTCCGAAGAGCAACACTAATCATCTGATTTATATTAAGAAATCAGGATTGTTAAGGGGCAGTCGCCCCTTAACCGGAGTGCAGAGGCAGCGCCTCTGCCATCCTCTCACCCCAACAACCGATCCGCCGCCGCGCGGGCTTCGTTGGTGATATCGGCGCCGGAGAGCATCCGGGCGATTTCCTCGCGGCGGGCGTCGAGCGGCAGCAGGTCGATACTCGTCGTCACGCGCGCGTCGGGGCTGGCTTGGCGCTTTTGCACGCGCCAATGGTGCGCACCGAGGGCGGCCACCTGCGGACTATGGGTGATGACCAGCACTTGCAGATGGTCGCCGAGGCGCTTCAGGCGTTCGCCCACCGCTGCCGCAACCGCGCCACCGATGCCGCTATCGACCTCGTCGAACACTAGGGTTGGCACGGGGGAGGTTCCGGCGAGCACGACTTTCAGGGCAAGCAGAAAGCGCGAGAGTTCGCCGCCCGAGGCCACTTTCGCCAGCGGGCCGGGAGTGGCACCGGGGTTGGTGGCGATGAGGAAGCCGACCTTATCGCGCCCCTCCGGCCCCCAGGCCCCTTCCGGCTGCGGCGCGACCTCGACGGTGATGCGGGCTTTGTCGAGCTTCAGGGGCACCAGTTCCGCCGTCACCGCTGCCGCCAGCCGCCCCGCCGCTTCCTGCCGGTAGGATGTGAGCGCGGTTGCGGCTTCCAGATAGGCGGCGCGGGTCAGGCGTTCCTCTTCCTGAAGCGCTTTCAAGCGACCCTCGCCCGCATCGAGCGCGGCGAGATCGGCGCTGAGCTTTTCCGCGAGGCCGGGAAGGGCTTCCGCCGTCACTTGATGCTTGCGCGCCGCCGCCCGCAGGGAAAACAGCCGGTCTTCGATGCGCTCCAACTCGCCTTCGGACCAACCGTCGGCGCGCATGAGGGATTCAAGCCCGTCGGTAGCTTCAGCAAGCTCATTGCTGGCGCGCTCCAGTGCCGTGATGATCGCATCGATGGCCGGATCCTGCCCAGGGGCGCGCGATAGGGTGCGCGAGGCCGCGAGCAGGCGCATTTCCGCGCCATTTTCCCCCGCGAGATCATTCAGCGCCGATTGCAGCGTGGACAGCAGTTTCGCCCGGTTTTGCAGCCGCGCGCGGCGATCGGCCAGCTCGCTTTCCTCCCCCGGTTCGGGGGCCAGTTTTTGCAGTTCGGCAACGACGTGGCGCAGATATTCTTCCTGGGTCCGTGCCCGCTCCAGTGCCGCTTCCGCCGATTGGCGCGAATCCCGCGCCGCTTGCCACAGGCGATAGGCGGCGCGCACGCCGCCGACGCTATCGAGCAACCCGCCGAACTGGTCGAGAATGGCGCGATGATTGCCCGGATCCATCAACGCGTGCTGGTCGAACTGGCCCTGGATTTCGACCAAGGCCGCGCCGAGATTGCGCAGGAAGCCGACGCTAACCGATTGATCGTTGACGCTGGCGCGCCCGCGCCCATCCATCCCCAGCGTCCGCCGAAGGAGAATCTGCCCGTCTTCGGCATCAATCCCCTGTTCGCGTAAGAGCGCCCAGGCCGGGTGGCCATCGGGAAGCTCGAATTCCGCCGTGACGATGGCGGGGCCGGCCCCGTGGCGGATCAGGCTGCTATCGGCGCGCGCCCCCAGGGCAAGACCGAGGGCATCGAGCAGGATCGATTTGCCCGCGCCGGTCTCCCCGGTCAGCACCGATAGGCCCGACGCGACCTCCAGATCGAGCCGGTCGATCAGCACCACGTCGCGGATGCCGAGGCGGGTGAGCATCGGCGGCGTTAAAAAAACGTTGGTGACGGAATTGGTGACAGTATCGAGCTGCCGCCCGAACCAACCGCGCCCGCCCGTGTTCGATAGCGGGCGCTTGCCGCCGGTTATCAACCCGTAGGATTCGGCGTACCACTCCGAGCCGGGGTAATTATGCCCCAACACCGCCGCTGCCGCCTGGGCTTCCTCTTTCAGGCCGAGGGCCAGATAGATTTCGGTGAGGCGCAGCAGGGCTTCCGGCACATGGGTTGTCGTCTGATATTGATCGACAACGCGGCGGAAGCGGTTGATCGCCGCCGTATATTGTTCGGTGCGCAGGTAGAAACGGCCAACTTCCATTTCCTTGCCCGCCATATGGTCGCGCGTCAGATCAATCTTCACGCGGGCGTCGCGGGCGTAGGACGTATCGGGATAGCGGCGCACCACCTCGTTCAGCGCGTCCATTGCCTTTTCTGTCAGGCTTTGGTCGCGCGTCACATCGGCAATCTGCGCGTAATAGCTGATGGCCTTGATGTAATAGGCGTAGGGCGTATCGCGGCTGCTGGGATGGAGCTGAATATACCGCTCCATCGCAATAATCGCATCGTCGAACCGATCGCGCAGATACATCGTATAACCGGACATCAACTGCGCTTTGGTCGCCCAGACCGAATAGGGATGCTGGCGCTCGACTTCATCGAACTGGCGGCCGGCGGCTTCGTAGCGCTCCGCCAGCATCGCGTCCATCGCGTCGTTATAGAGTTTTTCTACCGGCGCTTCGACATAGATGTTGGGATCTTCATCCTTCGATCCCAACGACGAGCAACCGGCAATCGCCAGCGGCAGAACCAGCAGAACAGGCAGAAACAGGCGGCGCATGGAGGCTATCGTCCGAATAACGTCAATCGGGCCTGACCCTACACCGAGCGCGCGGGGAAGGCCAAGGGGTATCCGTGCGCGCGCCTGTTAAGCCTCTGCACAGCTGCAATAAAGCCGCGAATTTCCGAGGCAAGCTCGCCCGATTGCGTCGCGACCGCCCCCGCCGTGCTCAGCACCTGTTCTGCCGCCGCCCCGGTTTCGCCGGAGGCTTCGCGGATGCGGCCCGTGCTGGTGGCAACGTCGCGCGTGCCAGCGGCGGCCTGCTGCACGTTTCCGGCAATTTCGCGCGTCGCCGCTTCCTGGCCTTCGACCGCAATCGCGATATCGCGCGCAATCGTGTGCAACTCGGAAATCGTCTCCCCAATCGAGCGGATCGACTGCACCACATCGCCGGTAGCCGCTTGAATGCTGCCGATCTGCGCCACGATTTCTTCCGATGCGCGCGTGGTTTGCCCGGCCAGATTCTTCACCTCCGACGCGACGACGGCGAAACCCTTGCCCGCTTCCCCGGCCCGCGCCGCTTCGATGGTGGCGTTCAGCGCCAAAAGGTTCGTTTGCGAGGCGATTTCGGAAATGAGATTGATAACCTCGCCGATGCGGCCCGCGCTTTGGGAAAGGGCTTCCACGCGCGTATCGGTCTGCTTGGTATCGCCCACGGCTTTCGCGGCAATGTCGGCAGAATGCTCCACCTGGCGGCGGATTTCATTGACCGAGGCCGACAATTGTTCGGTCGCCACCGCCACCATTTGCACATTGCCGGTCGATTGTTCGGCATTGGCGGAAACCACCACAGCCTGACGGTTGGTGAGTTCGGCGATGGTGGTCAACTCGTGCGCGGTGGCCTTCAACTGGCCCGACGAATCGGTGAGAATCGTCACAAGATCGCCCGCTTTGCGCTGAAACCCGGCCTGAAGCGCGTCGAGTTTCGCAGTGCGGGCTTCTTTCGCCGCCCAGTCGCGCTGCTGCGCTTCGGTGAGGTCGCGCGCCGCAATCATCGACTGGCGGAAGACTTCCACCGCCCGCGCCATCGCGCCCAACTCGTCCGTCTGGCCTTTCGCCGGAATGGTGAGATCGAGATTGCCCGCCGCGAGCTTCGCCATCGCGTCCGTCATTTCGACGACCGGCTGGGCGATACCCTTGCCGACGCGCCAGGCGATCAGGCCACCGCCAATCGAGCACAGCCCCCCAACCAGAATGCACAGAAGCGTCAACGCATTGGCGTCGGCCATGATGCTCGCCATCGGCACGGCTACCGCCAGCGTCCACACCCCTTCCGCCGACCCGAACCCCACCGGCTGAAGCCGCAGATAATAATCGTCGCCCACAAGCTCGGCGCGGCCATCGAAAGCTTTGCCGCCTGCCATCGCGGCGCGCGCCGCCGCCGGAAGATCATCGCTGGGCTGCGACCGGCGCGCCGTATCGGGATGGGCTATATAGATGCCTTTTTCCGACATCAGCGCCACATAGCCCTTATCGTAAGGGCGCTGGGCATTAAGGAAGTTGGAGATATTCTCCAGCGACACATCGACGCCCGCAACGCCGCGCATCTCGGCGCCGACCAGAATCGGGGCGACAGCGCTGGTCATCAACTGTTTGGTGAAATCGTCGAGATAGGGTTCGCTGACGGCAGGGCGCTTGGCCTTGCTCGCCGCCAGATAATATTCTTTGCCCTGGACTTCAGTAAAGCTCTGGCCTTCGGATTCATCGGCTTTCGGCTGACCGTTCGGCCCGGTTAACCAGAGAAGGCTCATGCGCCCCGTGCTCGGCAGCCCGAGGGTTTCGCCCTCGATCTTTTGGGTAAAGGCGGAATCCTTCCCCTCGAAGCCATTATCGGCCATATCGACCCAGACCCCCGCATAGTCGGGATTGGCCTGCATCAACTGCTGCAACTGGCGGTTCACCGGCGCGCGGCGGGGGTCGGCGAAGGAAATTTCGGTCTGGACCGCGCGGGCAATCGCCTGGGCATCGCGCAGGGCGGCCCCGATCTCTTCCCGAATCCGGCTTTCCTGCCCTTGGGCAATTTCTTGGACGCGCTGAATGGCAAGCTTCTCCGCCGCCGGGCGAGCCAAGATAATCAGAGTGACGGCAATGGCGCCCGCCGAAACCGCCACCATCAGGGCGGTGCTGAAGATGATTTTCGCCTTCAAGCTCGCGTGACGCCAAAAAGCCATTCTACCCACCCCTTAATCGATACAACTCCGCAACCTTACAACCGAAAGGATTTTGCGAAGGCTTCTTATCCGATAATCGCGCCAAAATGCCAATATGTCGTTTTTATGACGGATACTATTCCGCCGCATGTGGCGAAACGGCACCAGCGAGCGCGAGCTGACGCGCGGGCAAGGCCAGCGGTTGATGGGTTGAGGCGACGATCAACCCGCCCGCCGCCAAATGCTGCTTCAGCAGATCGATCAGCAACGCCTGCCCCTCGGCATCCAGGGCGTTCGTCGGCTCGTCGAGCAACCACAGGCGCGCCTCCGCCAGCAGCAAACGGCCCAGGGCGACACGGCGGCGCTGCCCGGCGGAGAGCAAGCGCCCCGGCCGTTCCAGCATCCGCCCGAGACCGATCCGCGCGGCGATCTCCGGGACTTTCGCCGCGTCGGTTCCGGCGAGAATTGTCGCCAAGGTCAGATGATCCTGCACGCTCGCGCGCGGCTTGATGGCGTCGAGATGGCCGAGATAGGCGGTTCGGCTGCGGTGCTCCACGGGATCGTCGGCGATATCGGCCTCGCCCCAGTGGATCGCCCCTTCAGCAGGCCGGACCAATCCCGCCAGAAGCCTGAGTAAGCTGGATTTGCCGACACCGTTCGGCCCGGTAACGATCAAGGCTTCCCCCGGCTCGACCCGAAAGGCGAGCCCATCGAAAATTTTCCTACCGCCGCGACGGCAGGCGAGGTTTTCGGACCAAAGCGGCTGAGAAAGCGCGTTCATGGCCGACAGAGTGGCTTGCTCCCGCGCGCCCGGCAACCGCATAAAGGCGGGTCTTTCAGGATTTCTGCCCAAAAACCCGACCGGAACCGCCATGAGCCTCGCCGCCATCGACCAGCTTTTACTCACGACCGACCGGGCGTATCGGCGACGGCTTTTCGTCTGCCTGCTGCTCGCCGCCGGACAAACGCTGCTCGTGGTACTGCGCCCGCTGCCGTTGCAACTGCTGCTGCCGCCCGACCCGGTTCCTGCCTGGATTATCCAAGCGCACGCGCTATTGCCGAGTTTGAGCAGCTTGGCGCTGTTCCTGCTGTTCATCGCCGCCCTGGAGTTCAGCGTCTTCGGCGTGCGCGTGACCGAGGAGAATGCCTCCACGCGGTTATCGGAACGGCTCATTCGGCGTTTGCGCGCCCGCATTGCCCGCCACCTGCTGCGCGGCCCGGCCCAGGAGATTGCCGATCTCGGCGTCGGACGCGTGGTGGCCGCCGCAACCGGCGATGTCGAAACCGTGCAGCGCCTCATCAAAGACGTGGTGATCGGCGCGACGCTGGCCCTCGTGCAACTGGTGCTGATGGTCGGCGTGCTGACGCTACTGCATCCGCCCCTGGGGCTGGTGCTGCTGGTCGAAATCCTGCTGCTCTCGGCGCTGATCGCGCTCTATGCCCGCTGGCGCAAGCTGGCGTTTCTGGCGCAGATGAAGAACCAGGAGAATTTTCTGACCTGGATCACTGGCTTGCAGCAACGCAGCCTCGATTTACGCTTCGGCGTCGCGCGCGGTTGGTTCTTTCGGCGCACGCTGGCGCTGATACGGGCGATGAACCGGCGTGGGTTGCTGCTCTGGCACCGGCAAACGCTCTATTTCGCCGCCATTGATCTCTTCGTCGCCCTCGCCTCCGCCGCCTGCCTCGTCATGCTGTTTCTGGAAAGCGATAGCGAGCCGAAGACGCTGGCGACCGTGCTCATCTTTCTCTATTACGCCGCCCTCGTCTTTCCGTGCCTTGCCAAGATCGGCGAGGCCGCGCCGCTGCTGATCGACGGGCGCAATGCCTATGAGCGGCTGTCGCTGACCTTGGGCGACGATCCTGCGGCCAATTCTCACCCGCCCGCGCCGAAAAGCTTCGAAACCCTGACGCTGGAAAACCTCGGCCTGCAAGATGCCGAGGGCAAATGGCTGATGCGCAACGTCAGCCTCACGATCCGCGCGGGCGAGCAGGTGGCGCTATTCGGCGAGAGCGGCTCGGGGAAATCGACGCTCTTCGCGCTGCTGCTCGGCGTGCAAACCCCCACCGAGGGCCGGATTTTGCTCGATGGTCGCACGCTGGAGACGCTGTCGCTGGCCGACCGCAAGCGGCTGTTCATGCTGCACCGCTCCAACGGCGTCTTTTTTCCCGGCACGGTCGCCGAGAATATCGCCCTGGGGCGCGATCTGAGCGCAGCGCACTGGGAAGAACTGCTCATCGCCTGCGGGCTCGCCGGGCGCATCGCCGCCGCACCCCAGGGGCTCGCAACGCGGATGGCGCGCGCGGCGAGCCGTTCAGCCAGGGCGAAGGCCAGCGCCTCGCCCTCGCCCGTGCCCTCCTTAGCGACGCGCCGATTCTGCTGCTCGACGAAGCCTTGAACTCGCTCGACGAGCCCTCCGAACAGGCGGTAACGGCGGGCTTGCGGAAAATTTGGCGCGGCCAAACCTTGCTTCTGATTTCCCACCGCCGTAGCGTTTCCGACAGTTTTTCAAGACGGATCGAAATCCGCAAGGGCCACGGCCTGATTGACCATTCCGAGGAAACGCCATGAGCCGCCTTCCCCCCCGCGCCTTGCTGCGGGCCTTGTTCGACAGCGCCGTCGCCGCCGCGCAACCGGCGCAAGCCTTAGCCGCCCACCTGCCGCCACCGCCGAAAGGCCGCACCCTCTCGTCGGGGCCGGGAAAGCCGCCGCCGAAATGGCCGCTGCTTTGGAAACGCTGTGGCCGGGGCCGCTATCGGGCCTCGTCGTCACCCGCTACGGCCACGGCGCCCCCACCCAACAGATCGAAGTCTTAGAAAGCCTCCCACCCGGTGCCCGACGCCGCTGGGCAGGCTGCCGCGCAACGGTTGCTCGACCTTGCCGCCACCGCCGGACCGGACGATCTGATTATCGCGCTGGTGTCCGGGGGAGGCTCGGCGCTGCTGGCGCTGCCGCCGGAAGGCGTGAGCTTGGCGGAGGTGCAGGCGCTCTACCGGGCTTTGCTCGAATCCGGCGCAGACATCGCCCAGATGAACCGGGTGCGCAAGCACGTCTCGCGTATTCTCGGTGGTCGTCTCGCCGCCGCCGCACCCAACACGCCGATGGTGAGCCTCGTTATTTCCGACGTGCCGGGCGATGATCCCGGCGTCATCGCCTCCGGCCCAACGATCCCCGATGTCTCAAACCGCGCCGAAGCCCAGGCGATTTTGGCGCAATATGGCATCGACCCCGGCCCGGCGCTCGCCGCCTGGATCGCCTCCCCCGCCGCCGATACGCCGAACCCCGACAGTGCCGCCTTCGCGCAGAACAGCGTCCACGTCATCGCCAGCCCGCACCGCAGCCTGATGGCCGCCGCCGAGACCGCTAAAAGCTTGGGTTATCCGGTGTTGGTCTTGGGCGATTCCATTGAGGGCGAAGCGCGCGAGGTCGCCAAGGTTCACGCCGGGATCGCCCGCGCAGCGCGCTTGCAGGGCGTTCCTCTGGCGGGACCCTGTGTGATCCTCTCCGGCGGCGAAACCACCGTGACCGTGCGTACCAAGGGCGGACGCGGCGGGCGCAATGCCGAATTTGCGCTCGGGCTCGCCCAAGCCTTAAACGGGTTGCCCGGCGTCTATGGTCTCGCCGCCGATACCGATGGGATCGACGGAACCGAGGATAATGCAGGCGCTTTCGTGACCCCGGATAGTCTCACCCGCGCCGCTGCCGCAGGCCTGAGCGCGACCGATTTCCTGGCGCGAAACGACAGCTACAGCTTCTTCCAAACCCTCGACGATTTGCTGATAACCGGGCCGACGCGGACCAATGTGAATGATTTCCGCGCGCTGCTGATTGAATAAAGGAGGCCCCGGCAATGTTCTGGGCGATTGTGCTGGCGCTGGTGCCAGTGATGCTGCTGATCGGCCTGGGAAAACTGCTGCGCGATCATGTATTCACGGCAGAGGTATTTTGGCGGGAAACCGAGCGCTTGGGCTATTATCTGCTGCTGCCCGCGCTCATCGTCCATTCGCTCGCCACCGCCAATTGGGGCACCGCCCCCGTTGGGCGGCTGATGGCGGTGCTGGTGCTCTCGACCCTCCTGATTGCGCTGCTGCTGGTTGCCCTGCGGCGCTGGATGCCGCTCGGCGATGCCGCCTTCACCTCCGTCTTTCAAGGCGGCATTCGCTTCAATAATTACGTCGGCCTGCCCGCCGCCGCCGCGCTGTATGGGGCCGAAGGTTTGGCCTTGGGCGCGCTTGCCGCCGCCGCCATCGTGCCGACGGTGAATATCATCTGCGTGCTGATGTTCGCCCGCTACGGCGCGGCGCGGCCCAATCTGCGCGGCATTCTGCTGCAATTGGCGAAGAATCCGCTGCTGCTGGCGAGCGGGCTCGGCATCGCCCTCAATCTTACGCACCTCGGGTTGCCGCCGGGGCTGGAGCCCGCCTTGAAAGCCCTCGGGCAAGCCTCCTTGCCGATCGGCTTGCTGTGCG
>NZ_LAJY01000570.1 GCF_000963705.1 Elstera litoralis
GCCGGTATCGATCAGCGCTGTACCGATGATGGTCAGCGAGCCGCCTTCTTCGATATTGCGCGCAGCGCCAAAGAAGCGCTTCGGGCGTTGTAGGGCGTTGGCATCCACACCGCCGGTCAGCACTTTGCCGGAGGAGGGCACCACCGTATTGTAGGCGCGGGCGAGGCGGGTGATCGAATCGAGCAGGATGACCACGTCGCGCTTATGCTCAACGAGGCGTTTCGCCTTTTCCAGCACCATTTCCGTCACTTGCACGTGGCGGGTTGCGGGCTCGTCGAAGGTGGAGCTGATAACTTCACCCTTCACCGAGCGCGCCATATCGGTCACTTCTTCCGGGCGCTCATCGATCAGCAGAACGATGAGGTAGACTTCCGGGTGATTCTTGGCAATCGCATGGGCGATGTTTTGCAGCATCACGGTTTTACCGGTGCGCGGCGGCGCGACGATCAAAGCGCGCTGGCCTTTGCCGAGCGGCGCGACCAGATCGATGACGCGGGTGGTCAGATCCTTGCGCGTCGGGTCTTCGATTTCGAGCTTCAGGCGCTCATCCGGGTAGAGCGGCGTCAGATTGTCGAAATTGATGCGGTGGCGGACTTTTTCCGGCGCATCGAAATTGATCGTATTGACCTTCAGCAGCGAGAAATAACGCTCGCCGTGCTGCGGCGCGCGAATCTGGCCTTCCGCCGTATCGCCGGTGCGCAAGCCGAAGCGGCGCACTTGCGTCGGGCTGACGTAAATATCGTCCGGCCCCGGCAGATAGTTGGATTCGGGCGAGCGCAGAAAGCCGAAGCCGTCCGGCATCACTTCCAACACGCCGCTGCCGAAGATAGCAACGTCATTCTCGGCAAGCTGTTTGAGAATAGCGAACATCATATCCTGCTTACGCAGAGTGCTCGCGTTTTCGATTTGTAATTCTTCAGCGTAGGCCAGCAATTCCGCCGGCGTCTTGCGCTTTAATTCTTCGAGATGCATCAGAAATCCATTGTCGGCCTGGGGCGGACGCTCGGGCGGCGCAAA
>NZ_LAJY01000571.1 GCF_000963705.1 Elstera litoralis
TATCACGGTGAGCGCGCGCGCCCTCTTTGGCATCGATACGGACCTGGAGGTTCCCGCCTTCTCCACCGGCTCGGCCTATGTGCCGGATATCGACCCGAGCTATAAGTTCGACCCGGATACCACGCTGGCCATTCTCGCGGGCTTTGCCTTCAACCGCCGCGTCATGATCCAGGGCTATCACGGCACCGGGAAATCGACCCATATTGAACAGGTGGCAGCGCGGCTCAACTGGCCGTGTATTCGCGTCAATCTCGATAGCCACATCAGCCGCATCGATTTGATCGGCAAAGACGCCATCGTGCTGCAAGACGGCAAACAGGTAACGGCCTTCCGCGAAGGCATTCTGCCCTGGGCGCTGCAAAGCCCCGTCGCCATCGTCTTCGACGAGTACGACGCGGGCCGCCCGGACGTGATGTTCGTCATCCAGCGCGTGCTGGAAGTGGAAGGCAAGCTGACGTTGCTCGACCAGAATAAGGTTATTCGCCCGCATCCGTTCTTCCGCCTGTTCGCCACGGCCAACACGATTGGTCTCGGTGACACCACCGGCCTGTATCACGGCACGCAGCAGATCAACCAAGGCCAGATGGACCGTTGGAGCATCGTTGCCACGCTGAACTATCTGTCGGCAGAAACGGAAACCTCGATCGTGCTGGCGAAACTGCCAGACTATCAGACCGAGGCGGGCAAAAAAGACCGTGGAAGCGATGGTCGCCCTGGCCGATCTCACCCGCGCGGCTTTATCGCCGGGGATATTTCCACCGTCATGTCGCCGCGCACGGTGATTACCTGGGCGGAGAATGCCAAGATTTTTAACGGC
>NZ_LAJY01000572.1 GCF_000963705.1 Elstera litoralis
AAATGAGTCTTTTGACCACCGAGCCTGACAAATATTGCTTATATGGGCAATCCAACGGCGCTGATCGGCACGCAGAAGGTCCTTTGCCTCCTTGGACGCGCGGGCAAGAACAGCACCATAGGCTCCCGCCATCACCCGATCAGCGGTTGAAAGCTCTGGCGAAGCGCATATGGCTTTTTCGATCTCGGTGCTGGCTTTGCCGCAGTCAAAGCTAGGACTCTCGGCTGCAACGGCTTTTGACGTGATTAGCACGAAAAGAAGAAACGCGAGATGCCTGACCATTGCCTGCACCAAATAAAGTCAAAATATGAAAAACTCACGTTTAGACGACTCTGAACACGCCGCTTACTCATCCCCCAAACAACAGCCCCCGCGCCGCCTGCCACTGCGCTTCCCGTGCCGCGATCAGCAAACCTGGATCGGCGGCGGCGGGGGAATAGGGTTTGCCGCTCAAAGGGCTCGCCGCATAGCCGCCCGCCTCTTCGACCAACAGAACCCCGGCGGCATGGTCCCACGGCAACGTGCGGTAGAAAAGTGCTAAATGGGCTTCGCCCTGAAGCAACCGCAGATAATCTTGCGCCGCCGAATAGCACGGCGACTGCGAGGCGAAACGCTGGGTCAGCTCCGCCAAGCGTTTGCGCTCCTCGCCTGGGAAGAAACGCACCGAAAGGGCGGCGTGTTGGTCGGCGAGGTCGGTGGGCGGTTCGGGTAGCCGCACGGCAGCGCCATCGCGCCAAGTCCCCTGCCCTTTAGCGGCACAGGCCATGACGCCGGTCAGCGGATCGTGAATCCAGCCGGCGTAGGTTTCGCCGTGATGGACCAGGGCGAGGATCGAGCCGAAAGCTTCGTGCCCGCGCGCGAAATTGGCGGTGCCGTCGAGCGGATCGATCACCCATACCCAATCGTCGCCGTGCAGCCGGTCGCGCACGGTGGGATCGGCGGCAACCGCCTCTTCCCCCACGGTGGTCGAGCCCGGTAGCAGCGCTTCCAGGCTGGAATGAGGGCCGCTTCCATCGCCAAATCGGCAGCGGTGACGAGATCGTTCGGGGCTTTTTCGCGAATATCGCCCGCCGAAAGATTGCGGAAGCGCGGCACCAACTCCCGCGCCGCCGTTTCCCGCAAGAGATCGGCGACGGGGCCGAGCAGCGCCGCCGTCTCCCTCATAGGCCGATCACCGACTGCGGGAACTGCCGCTGGTAGCGCGAAAGTTCCATCGGATCGAGCCCGACCGTAAGATGCGCCTGGCCAGTTTCATCGTCCTCGCGGGAAAGCACTTCGCCGTGAGCATAGAGCCAGGCCAGATGCCGCCCGTCCGCCGGATCGATGGTAACGGCGATGACCTGTTGGCGGTCGCGCAAGGCTTCGTCGAGATAGGTCAGCAGCGAATCGATGCCTTGGCCGGTGAGGGCCGACAGCGGCAACGCCGTGCCGGTGACGCGACGTGTTTGCTCGGCGAGCCCTTCCCCATCCAAGCGATCGACCTTATTCAGCACCTCCGGCAGCCCGGCATCGACCTGCTTTTCGAGGCCAAGCGAGCGCAGCACCGCTTCCACATCGGCCTTTTGGGCCATGCTATCGGGGTGCGAAGCGTCGCGGACGTGCAGGATAATGTCGGCTTCCAGCACCTCTTCCAGCGTCGCCCGGAAGGCGGCGACCAACTGCGTCGGCAGGGCCGAGATGAACCCGACGGTATCCGACAGGATAACCCGCCGCCCGGACGGCAGCGTGAGGCCGCGCATCGTCGGGTCGAGAGTGGCGAAGAGCATATCTTCCGCCATCACATCGGCATTGGTCAGCCGGTTGAACAGCGTCGATTTCCCGGCGTTGGTATAGCCGACCAGGGCGATGACCGGCTGCGGAACCTTCTTGCGCGCACCGCGATGCAACTCGCGCGTCCGCTTCACTTCCTCAAGCTCGCGCTTGAGTTTGGCGATACGGTCGCCGATCAAGCGTCGATCGATTTCAAGCTGGCTTTCCCCAGGGCCGCCGAGGAAGCCGAAGCCGCCGCGTTGGCGCTCCAAATGGGTCCAGGACCGCACGAGGCGCGAGCGCTGATAGGTGAGCGCGGCAAGTTCGACCTGAAGCCGCCCTTCGTGGGTGCGGGCGCGCGCGCCAAAGATTTCGAGAATAAGCCCGGTGCGGTCGATGACCTTCACCTGCCATTCGCGTTCCAGATTGCGCTGTTGTACGGGCGAGAGATGCCCATCGACGATGACAACCGCCGCCTGCACCTCTTCAATGCCCTGCTTCAAGCGCTCCAGAACACCCGTGCCGAACAGGGTGGCGGGCCGGAGGATTTTCAGGCGCACGGCTTCGGCGCGTTGAACGTCCAAACCAATGGCTTCGGCAAGGCCAACGGCCTCGTTCACCCGCCCCTCGATCGAGCGGCTATCGGGGCCTTCCTGGCGGCCTAAATCGGGATGAATAACAAAAGCGCGCGTTGCGGCATGCTCGCCAAGGTCGGCGGCCTCAATGGAAACCGCCGCCTCAGGCAAATAAGGGTCGGCGGCGGGATTATCCGTCGCGCTCAAAGGATCAGACGTCACCCGCTTCCTTCACTCCATCGAACAATTGAACCGGGGCTGCGGGCATGATGGTGGAAATCGCGTGCTTGTAGACAAGCTGCGAATGGGCATCGCGCCGCAACAGAACCGAGAAATTATCAAACCAGGTTACGATGCCCTGAAGCTTTACGCCATTCACGAGGAACACGGTTACCGGGATTTTCTGTTTGCGAATATAGTTCAGGAAGACATCCTGGACATTCTGGGATTTTTCGGAGCTCATTACGGCATTCCTTCTTGCTTTTGGGCC
>NZ_LAJY01000573.1 GCF_000963705.1 Elstera litoralis
GCTTTCTAAGGTGCGGGCTCTGCTGCTGGCGGGGCTGCTGCTCGCGGTCCCAGCGCTGGCGGGAGGGCGGATCACCGCCGAGAGCCTCGATAGTCCCCGGCTCGGGCGGGCCTTGCCCTATCAACTCTATGTGCCCGAGGCGGGGGCGGGTCGTCTGCCCGTGCTTTATCTCTATCACGGGCTGCGCGGCGACGAGACCGATTGGCCGACCGGCGGCGGTATTGCCGAGATTCTGGACACCGCGATAAAAGCTAAGGTGATTCCGCCGCTGTTTGCCGTGATGCCCGGCGTCGGCAATAGTTGGTATGTCGATAGCGAGGCGTTCGGGCCGGTGGCGACCACGCTGTCGGATGATTTGATTCCGGTAATCGATGCCAAGCTCCCCACGCACGCCTGTCGCACGGGGCGGGCGGTGGCGGGCCTGTCGATGGGCGGGCTGGGCGCGGTCTTGCAGGGGCTACGCCACCCAGACCGCTACGGGACGATCATCAGCCTCTCGGGCAGCCTGTTCGATCCGGTGCCACCGAACGCCGATCCATCAGTCTTGGCGCGGTTTCGCATGTTCGGGGCGGTGTTCGGTCAGCCGATGGAACCCGCGCGCTATAACGCCGCCAATGCGTTTTTGACCTTGGCAACCTTGCCCGCGAGCGGCCCGCGCCCCGATCTCTGGTTCGCCGCCGGGGACGATGATTATCCCTCCATTTTGGTCGGTAGCGCCAAGCTGCATATCGAAGTGCAACGGGCGGGGCTCGCCTCCGAGTTCCGCGTCATCGACGGCGGCCACGCCTGGGGCACTTGGCGGCAGGGACTGACCGACGCGCTAGTCTGGCTCGGCCCGCGCCTGAAACCCTGCCCGTCCGCCGAGGCCTCAAACTGAAGGGACGACCGAGCGGCGTGCATTAGCTTGGAGGCGGGGCGGTTAAATACCCCGCGCGTGGGGAATGGCCGAAGAGTGCCTTATAGGCGCGGCTGAACGCTGCCTCTGACGCATACCCGATGGACAGCCCGATCTCGCCAACGCGCGCGCTGCGTTTGGCGAGCATGTCCCGTGCCAGCCCAAGGCGCCACTCACTATGGTAGCGCAGCGGTGATCGGCCCACGAGCGCGGTGAAGCGCGCGCAAAAGCTTGAGCGAGACATACCGGCAATGTTGGCCAAGGCCTCAATGCTCCACCGTTTCAGGGGCTCCTCATGAATGGCCTTCAAGGCCCGTGCAATGCGCGCGTCGGAAAGGCCTCCAAGCCATCCCGAGGTTTGGCCCTGGTGAATCCAGCTTCGCAAGACGCGGATAACGACCAAGTCGATCATCCGGGAAATCATCAAGGTCGCCCCAGGCTGCACATCCTTGGCTTCGCTCAACAAAAAATGGACAATTCCGTCAAGTCGGTTGGCACCGTCCGCCTTTCGAATGTGGATGCACCGGGGCAGAGCGAAGATCATGCTGCGAAGGCTGTCGGGATCGAACCAAAAGCGGCAAACGACCACCGTCGTCGGGGCTCCAGCGACTAATCTGAGGTCGCCTGCACTCCGTGGCAGCAACCCGACATCACCCGCATCCAACGCTCCCGTTATCGGATCGTCGCTTTCCATATGCAGGGTTCCCTGCATGACGATGCAAACATGCGCCGCGTCGATATCCAATTCCAGAGGTTCCGCCTGGGCGAGGCTGCGCGCGTAGACGCAGTCGCCGGTAAGACGGATCTGTGCCAGCACATGCGAGAGGAGATCGGATTGAGGCCCTCGAACGCTCGATTCTGGATGATCGATCAAGTTTTCTAGCAACTCGGTCATGGCCGCTCCAGTCTCTTAGC
>NZ_LAJY01000574.1 GCF_000963705.1 Elstera litoralis
GCACTCTTCAACGTCATATTTCGGCTCTTCCAGTTCGTATTTCACGAACTCAAGCTGGGAGCGCTCGGAGAAGTCCTTAATCGGAAATACCGACCGGAACACTTCTTGGAGCCCAACTGCGGCGCGCTGTTCCGGCGCGACGTTCATTTGCAGGAAGTGATCGTAGGAGCTTTTTTGCACCTCAATCAGATTCGGCATTTGTGCCACTTCCGGGATACGCCCGAAGCTCTTCCGAACCCGCTTACGACCCGTGAACGACTTCGCCATTGCTGCCCCTCAATCGTCTATGTTCCGCCGCCGCGCCCGGAATCGGGCCTCGCGTGGCCGTCGATTCTTCCGCAAACGGGAACAGGCCCTTGCTGCCCCGGAGTATCCGGCGCCCCGCAGGCCCGCTCTGCAGTACGCACCCTCTGCCGTTCGGTTGGGGATATGGTGCGCTCACGCGAACGCCGCCATATCCCCGAGCTAGCCGAACAGCTTAGCCTCTTGCTGCCCGAAGGCTGCCAGAAGCTTACTTTACGTCGACCTTAGCACCGGCTTCTTCAAGCACCTTCTTAATCTTGGCAGCTTCGTCCTTCGAGACGGCTTCCTTGACGGCCTTCGGTGCGCCTTCGACGAGGTCCTTAGCTTCCTTCAGGCCGAGGCCCGTGATCGCGCGGACTTCTTTAATCACGTTGATCTTCTTTTCGCCGGCATCGACGAGGATCACGTTGAATTCGGTCTGCTCTTCAACCGGAGCAGCAGCAGCGGCCGGACCGGCAGCAGCAACGGCAACCGGAGCGGCGGCGGTGACGCCCCACTTTTCTTCGAGCAGCTTTGCAAGCTCAGCGGCTTCCAGAACGGTCAGCGCCGAGAGATCGTCAACGATTTTGGCCAAATCAGCCATGTTCTATCTCCTAGGAGGGTAAATTTGGGAAAGGTTAAGCTTGCGACAATTAGGCCGCTGCTTCGTCCTTGTCGGCATACGCCTTGACAACACGGGCCAACTGGCTGACCGGTGCCTGAATAACCGCAGCGACCTTTTGGGCCGGGGCTTGCAGAACACCGATGAGCTTGCCACGCAGCTCGTCGAGCGACGGCAGCATAGCAAGGGCCTTCACACCGTCGCTGTTCAGCACTGTGCCCGGAAGGGCACCGCCGACAACGGTGAGCTTGTCGTTTGTCTTGGCGAACTCGACGATCACCTTCGCCGCTGCAACCGGGTCGGTCGAATACGCAAGCGCAGTCGGACCCTTCAGCAGGGGGCTGAGGTTTTCGTAAGGCGTGCCGACGAGGGCGAGCTTAGCGAGCCTGTTCTTCGCAACTTTGAAGGAAGCCTGTCCGGCCCGCATTTTGCGCCGCAGATTCGTCGTTTCGGCAACCGTCATACCCTTTTGTTGGGTAATGACCACCAAACCGGCGTTCAGCAACGCAGAGTGCAAGGACGAAACCAGCTCCTTTTTCTCGGAACGGTCCACGTCTCGTCTCCGTCATCAAGGGAGGGCAGACAATCTGCCTTCCCGATACGACCCAAGGATTTCAAGAGAAACCCCCAGGGCACACAATGATGACCCGAAGGTCATCCAAGGTTCGCCTGTCCGCGAGAAGTCTTTCCCCAATATCCCTAAGGCTTTGGTTCGTTTCACTTCCCGTCTACCGTTGGAACATTAAGCTTTGGGGCGAAGCCCCTTGGCACCAATGGTCTTGGACAGGGGACTGAAAAATCCGGGTTGCCCCCTCTTCTTCAGTCCGACCGAAGCGCCGAAGCGCTCCGGGGAACTTTTATCGGAATACTGCCAGCCTAGAGGGCTGCCAGCGTGCCGATTTCCAGCTTCACGCCCGGACCCATGGTCGAGCTGAGGCTGACTTTTTTAATGTAGATGCCCTTCACGCCGGTCGGCTTGTTGCGATTGATCGCGCCAACGAACGCTTTGACATTTTCCAAGAGCGCTTCTTCGGAGAAGCTGGCTTTGCCAACACCGGCGTGGACAATCCCGGCCTTTTCGGCACGGAACTGCACCTGACCGCCCTTTGCGGCAGCCACGGCGGCGGCCACATCGGTGGTGACGGTGCCGAGTTTCGGGTTCGGCATCAGACCGCGCGGGCCGAGCACCTTGCCGAGACGACCGACAATCGCCATCATGTCCGGCGTCGCAATGCAGCGATCGAACTCGATCTTGCCGCCCTGGACGATTTCCATCAGATCTTCGGCCCCGACAACATCGGCCCCGGCGGCCTTGGCTTCTTCAGCCTTGGCACCGCGCGCGAAGACGCCGACGCGCAAGGTCTTGCCCGTGCCGTTCGGCAGCGAGACAACACCGCGCAGCGCCTGATCGGCTTTGCGGGGATCGATGTTTAGGTTCATGGCGATTTCGATGGTTTCATCGAACTTCGCGGTCGCCCGGCCCTTAATCATGCTAACGGCTTGTTCCAGCGATACCATCGCTTCGGAATCAACGCTTCATACGCCTTCTTCAGACGCTTGCCTACCTGCGCCATCCGCTTACCCTACCACTTCCAGGCCCATAGACCGGGCCGAACCGACGATCATGGTTGCAGCGGCGTCAATGTCATTGGCATTGAGGTCCTGCATCTTCTTCGCGGCGATTTCGCGGATCTGATCCATCGAGATCTGACCGACTTTGGCGCCCTTACCCGTGGTCTGGGAGCCCTTGTCGATACCCGCGGCCTTCTTGACGAAGTAGGTCACCGGCGGGGTCTTCATCACGAACGTGAAGGTACGGTCGCCGTAGGCGGTGATGACCACCGGAATCGGCATCCCAACTTCAAGCTGCTGCGTCTGCGCATTGAAGGTTTTGCAGAATTCCATAATGTTCAGACCGCGCTGACCGAGCGCCGGACCAATGGGCGGTGACGGATTAGCTTTGCCTGCCGGCACCTGTAGCTTGATGTAGCCAA
>NZ_LAJY01000575.1 GCF_000963705.1 Elstera litoralis
CGAAACCCCGGAACACGATATCGCCGCCATCCTGCGCCACGGCAGGGCGCACGCGCGCGTCGAGTAATTCCTTGATCTGATGCACGATGGGGGCGTCTTCTTCGGCAAACTCTTCGTCTTCGGCTTGCTCGGCATCATCAAGATCGTGCAGCACCGGCGCGCCGGACAGGAAATGATCCATGATCGCCGCCATCACGATGGATTTCAGCACCGACCATTCTTCGTCGCCCGATTTGGTGACGGTGACGAAATCATCGCCCAAATACACACCAACAACGCCCGGCAGCGTAAACAAACGCTCGGCCAAGGGCGAGGAGGTTGCTTCAGCGGCGGAGACGAAATCCACACTGCCGCGCCCCAAGACCGGACGCCCCGGCAGGAACTTCAAAGTTGCGGGATTGGGCGTGGCTTCGGTCTGAATGAACATGGCTGGTCCCTCGGGTGAGCGCGCCGGGTGTCCGGCGGGATATGGGACTAATTTGGTCCTACTCCCGCCGAAAGGCAAGCCCCTCTGGTTAACAGTGATCTTATTCCAGCCCGTCGAACAACGCGGTCGAGAGGTAGCGCTCGGCGAAGGACGGGATGATGACCAGAATACGCTTGCCCTTATTCTCGGGCCGGGCACCCAGTTCCAAGGCCGCTGCCAGCGCCGCGCCCGAGGAAATACCGACCGGCAGGCCTTCGATGCGGGCGACATCGCGCGCCGTGCGGAAGGCGGTGTCGTTGCCGATACGGATCACCTCGTCGATGATCTTCGTATCGAGAATGCCGGGCACGAAGCCCGCGCCGATGCCTTGAATTTTATGGGGGCCGGGCTGGCCACCGGACAGCACGGGGCTATCTTCCGGCTCGACCGCGACGATCTTCACGTTCGGCAGCTTGGCTTTCAGCACGGAGCCCAGGCCGGTAATCGTGCCGCCAGTGCCAACGCCGCTGACGATGAAATCAACCTTGCCCTCGGTATCGGCCAGAATTTCTTCCGCCGTGGTATGGCGATGCACTTCAGGGTTGGCCGGGTTTTCGAACTGTTGCAGCATCACCGCGTTCGGATCATTCGCCACAATCTCATTCGCCTGGGCAATCGCGCCCTTCATGCCCTGCGCCGCTGGCGTAAGCCGCAGTTCCGCGCCGAGCAAGCGCAGCATCTTGCGCCGCTCCACCGACATGGATTCGGGCATGGTCAGGATCAGCTTATAGCCCTTGGCCGCCGCGACGAAGGCCAGCGCGATGCCGGTATTGCCGGAAGTCGGCTCCACCAGGGTCGCGCCCGGCTTCAAGCGCCCATCGCGCTCGGCGGCTTCCACCATCGCAAGGCCGATGCGGTCTTTCACCGAGGCGAGCGGATTGAAGAACTCCAGCTTTGCCAGAATCTCCGCCTCGACCTTCCGGTCCGCCGCGAGCTTCGAGACGCGGACAATCGGCGTCGCGCCGATGGTATCGAGAATGCTGTCGTAAATGCGATTGCGGAACGGGCTGGCGGACATAGAGGGTCTCCCCGAGAGATTTATCAAATTACGATGTTATTTGATTATATAACATCGCCTGACAAATGTTAAATGGTGAAATCGACAATCGCCGCTGCGTGGGCGGGGATTCCGGCGGCGCGGGAGCGCTCGCACAGGTCTTCCAGCGTGATCGATTCGAGCCGCGCCATCACTTCGGCGGTAAGCTCAATCCACAGCGGCTGCACAACGCGCGTACCGAGATCGGACGTGCTGGCTTCCGGCCCTTCATTCTCCTCCTCGCCGGTGACGAGGCGGATGATTTCGCCCAAGGTGATGCGCCGCCGCTCGCGCGCCAGCCGGTAGCCGCCGCGCGGCCCGCGCACGCCCGCCAGAATCCCAGCGCGGGTGAGCTGCTGCAAAATCGGCTCCAGCGAGCGCTTCGGAATGCCTTGCCGGGTGGTGATATCACCCGATTGCACGGTGGTGCCCCCGGCGTGATAGGCGATATCCAGCACGGCTTCGATGGCGAGCAGGGTTTTGCGCGGCAGACCGAGCATCATCGTGTCCTTTAAGCGGAAGGGGTTGCAGCAAGGCCCGTGGAGCCGAAGCCGCCCGCGCCGCGCGCGGTTTCGTCCAAGCTCGCAACCGGGGTCAGCGCCGCGCGAGTGACGGGCGCGAGCAGGAACTGGGCGATGCGCATGCCCCGCTCCACAACAAATGGCTGATCGCCGTGATTGATGAGGATCACCTGAACCTCACCGCGATAATCGGCGTCGATGGTGCCCGGCGCATTCAACACGGTGACGCCGTTCTTTGCGGCAAGGCCCGAACGCGGGCGCACCTGGCCTTCAAACCCCGCCGGAATGGCGAAGGCAAGCCCGGTCGGCACGAGCGCGCGTTTGCCCGGCGCGAGCGTGATCGGCTCGGCAATAGCGGCGAGCAGATCGAAGGCCGCTGCCCCTTCCGTGGCATAGGCGGGCAAGGGCAAATCGGCCCCGTGGGGCAGACGCAGCACGGGCAATTGGGTTGAGGTCATCAAGCGTCTCTCAAAGTCGAAAAATAGGTGGCGACCGTCTGCGTCAGGCGATAGGCCGCCTCGGTTTTGGTCGCATGCGGCCAGGTCTCGATGCCGCCTGCGGTCACGAGGTTCAGGCTGGTGTAATCGCCGCCGAAGGTGCCCGTGGCGGGGCTTACGTCATTCGCGAGAATCCAGTCGCAGCCCTTGCGCAGGCGCTTGGCAACGGCGTGTTCCAGCACTTTTTCGGTTTCGGCGGCAAAGCCCACCACCAGCGCCGGGCGCTGGGCGTGGTGGGCCACGGTTTTCAGAATATCCGGGTTCTCGGTGAGCTGAAGCGCGGGCGGCGCATCACCGCTTTTCTTCAGCTTCTGCTCGGCGGCCGACGCAATGCGCCAGTCGGCCACCGCCGCCGCGCCGACGAAAAGATCGGCGGGCAGCGCCGCTTCCACCGCGTCCAGCATCTGCTGCGCGCTTTCGACGGGCTTGAGAAGCACCCCGGCGGGCGTCGGCTCCTGGGTCGGGCCGGAGACGAGGGTGACGCGCATCCCCGCCGCCGCCAGCGCCCCCGCAATCGCATGGCCCTGCTTGCCCGACGAGCGGTTGGCGATATAGCGCACCGGATCGATGGCTCATGGGTGGGACCGGAGGTGACAATCGCATGCTTGCCGACCAAGGACTGCAGGGGCGTATGGGCAAGAAACGCCGCTTCCAGCGCCGCCAGCAACTCGGGCACTTCCACCAGCCGCCCGGAGCCGACCTCGCCGCAGGCCAAATCCCCCGCCGCTGGACCAATTACAGTAACGCCGCGTGATTTAAGCGTGGCGAGATTCGCTTGGGTCGCCGCGTGCTGCCACATGAAGAGATTCATCGACGGCGCAATCAGCACCGGCTTGTCGGTGGCCAGCAGCGCCGTGGTCGCCAGATCGTCGGCAATCCCGGCGGCCATTTTGGCCATCAGATTGGCGGTTGCGGGGGCGACCAACACCAAATCGGCCTCGCGGCTCAGGCGGATGTGCCCCATCTCGCTCTCGTCGGTCAGCGAGAAAAAGTTCTTGATAGACCTTATTTTCGGACAGAGCCGCCACCGACAAGGGGGTAACGAACTGCGCCCCGGCCTCGGTCAGCACGCAGCGCACATCGACGCCGCGATCGCGCAGACGGCGAATCAGCTCCAACACCTTATAGGCGGCAATTCCCCCGCCGATGATGAGTAGTAGCCTTTTTCCCGACAGCATCTGTTTGACCAATTAAAGGACAAGATGGATCTGGAAAATGAGATAGTTTGGCTAAGAGCGCAAGGGGAATCCACTCAGGGCACAAAGCGCCCTTCCCATCAACCATCCGCGAGCAAATTACAGAGACTATGCAGAAACGTGATGATCCAGGCTACGGTTGGCAGAAAGCCCGCGCAGCGGCAAGCGCCGGTCAGTGGAAATCGAGCCGTTCAGTTGCAGGCTGAGATACCGCGCGCAGCAAACCCGCAGGAAGGACGTGAAATTCCCCACCTCCTCCCTGCTTTCGGTGAGTTCATCGTAAAGGCGCGTGATGAGTTGCGCGATGGTCAGCCGGTCGCGCGCAGCGATTTCTTCCAGGACGGACCAGAAGAGTTTTTCCAGGCGCAGGCTGGTAGAAACCCCGCCGAGACGCAAGGACCGGGCTTCGGCCTCCCACAGGGCCGGATCGGCATTCACGAAAATCTCGCACATCGGGCGATCCCTCCCGCCGGGGTTGGCCCCTGGGCTACGATTGTGCCAGGGGCCGGACCAGCTTAGCCGTGCTGGACGGTCACGCCAAGGACAGTGAGGAACTGGGCGATCCAGGCCGGATGCGCGGGCCAGGCTGGCGCCGTGACCAACAGCCCATCCGTGACCGCGCCGTCGATAGCGATATCGGCATAGGTGCCGCCCGCAAGTTCGACTTCGGGGCGGCAAGCGGGGTAGGCTGAGCAGGTCTTGCCCGTCAACACCCCAGCAGCCGCCAAAAGCTGCGGGCCGTGGCAAATGGCGGCAATCGGCTTGCCCGCCGCCACAAAGCCTTGCACGAGCGCGATCACCGCCGCATCAAGCCGCAGATATTCCGGCGCGCGCCCGCCCGGAATGACCAGCGCGTCGAAATCTTCAACCTTCGTCGCCGCAAAATCGGCATTCAGCGCAAAATTATGGCCGCGCTTTTCGGAATAGGTCTGCGCCCCCTCGAAATCGTGAATCGCGGTCGCAACGCTATCGCCCGGCTTTTTACCGGGGCAGACCGCCTTCACCGTGAGCCCAACGGCGGCCAGCGCCTGAAACGGTACCATCACTTCGTAATCTTCGACGTAATCGCCGACGATAAACAGAATCCGCTTTGCCATCACATTTTCTCCCGAACGATCTTTATTGAGATGAGGCCGATTGTTTCGGCTCATTTCAGCCTAGGCCGATCCTCCCGCAGGCGGGTGGTACAGGCATAACACACGCCTCCCCTGCACAGGCTTACGGGCGGGTTACCGAAAATTCAGTGGCGCACCCTGCCGGGTTGCGGCACTACTCCTTCTCTCGATAGTCGTTTTGAGCGTGGGGTTTCCGGTGATGATGTCTGCCAAACGTATTCTTATCAGCGGCGGGGCGGGGTTCCTCGGTTCGCACCTGTGCGAGCGGCTGCTGAACGAAGGCCATGACATTCTGTGCGTGGATAATTATTTCACCGGCAGCAAGGCCAATATCGCCCATCTGCTCGATCATCCGCGCTTCGAAGTGATGCGCCACGATGTGACCTTCCCGCTCTATGTGGAAGTGGACGAGATTTATAACCTCGCCTGCCCGGCATCGCCGATCCATTATCAGTTCGATCCGGTGCAGACGACGAAAACCTCGGTCCACGGC
>NZ_LAJY01000576.1 GCF_000963705.1 Elstera litoralis
GCACGTGCCGCCACCGATTCGACGTGAACGAAGCCAATCTCCGGCTCTTCAGGCAATTCGCCATAAAGGGAGAAATGCGGGATTGCGTCGCGGCCCATGTGCCCCTCTGTCGAACCGAAGACCCTTCCGAAAAGTGCAATAATTTTACCGACCCGTCTATGGTCTCCTGCGGGGTGACTCTAGAATAATTCTGAAATTCAGAACGCTACCCAGGGGGAGGGAAATTTCATGACGACCACCGTTTTACCGCGCACGCAGGTTGGGATTATCGGCGCAGGCCCGGCGGGGCTCTTTCTCGGGCTCTTGTTGCGCCGATTCGGCATTGAGGCGGTGATTGTCGATAATCGCACGCGCGCCGATATCGAAACAACGATCCGCGCGGGGGTTTTGGAGCATTGGGTCGTCGACCTCATGAAATCCCTCGGCATCAGCGCGCGGTTGGAGCGCGAGGGGCATTTCCATCGGGGCATTACGCTGCGCTTTAAGGGCGAAAGCCACCATCTCGATATTGAAGAATTGACCGGCGGCAAGCGCGTAACGGTTTACGCTCAGCATGAGGTGATGAAAGACCTATACGCAGCTTGGTTTGCGGGCGGTGGACAAATCCTCTTCGGCGTGCGCGATACCCGCCTTGACGCGATTGAGAGCAACCGCCCGTCGATCCAGTTTCGCCGCACGGCGGAGGCGCCGCTCGAAACCCTCCCGTGCGATTTCATTGCCGGGTGCGACGGGTTCCACGGCCCGAGCCGCCAAGCGATTCCGGCGGCGGAACGGCGGGAGTTTCAAAAAGTCTATCCCTTTGGCTGGCTCGGGATTTTGGCCGAAGCCCCGCCCTCGCACCATGAGCTGATTTACGCCAATCACGCGCGCGGCTTTGCGCTGCTCAGTATGCGATCGCCCGAAATCCAGCGGCTTTATATCCAGTGCCCGCCGGACGATGCTATCGCCGATTGGTCTGATGCGCAGATTTGGCAAGAACTCCACACGCGGCTTGAAACCACCGATGGCTGGAAGCTGACCGAAGGGCCGATTATTCAAAAAAACATCGTCGCGCTGCGCAGCTTCGTCTGTGAAACCATGCAGTTTGGCCGCCTGTTCCTTGCAGGCGATGCCGCCCATATTGTGCCGCCGACCGGAGCCAAGGGCCTTAATCTCGCGGTGGCGGATGTTTTGGTTTTGGCAAAGGCTCTACGCGATTTTTACGGGCGGAGCGACTTCAGCGCACTCGAAAACTACA
>NZ_LAJY01000577.1 GCF_000963705.1 Elstera litoralis
AAGCTCGTGGGTCACGTTTCCCAGCAGAAGATCCTGATCGGCGCCCGGCGCCAAAACATCGATCTCTTTCTGAGGTTGTGGAACCATCACTCCCATTCCAGAGCCCCCTTCTTCCATTCGTATATGAAGCCAATGGTGAGAATGCCGAGGAAGGACATCATCGACCAAAAGCCGTAAAGACCAATGTCTTTCAGGGAAATAGCCCAGGGAAACAGGAAAGCCACTTCCAGATCGAAAATGATGAAGAGAATGGCCACGAGGTAAAAGCGCACGTCGAACTTGCTGCGCGCATCGTCGAACGCCTCAAAGCCGCACTCATAGGCGGAGACTTTTTTCCGGGTCCGGGTTTTGCGCCGCAACAAGGCGGGAGGCGACCAGCATCACGATCGTGATACCAATGGCGATGCCCAGGAACACCATGATCGGTAAATATTCGGCGAGCAGTGCATTCATTTTACTAAGACCCCCTCCGTTCCTCGGGAACGGCGCGGCTATACCCCCCTTCGGTGCTGTGCGCAAGGCATATCCAAACCATAGGTTCAGGGTGCCCGCACTGCGGGAGGCGACGGCGCCACTATAGGCATCGCTCCCGCCCGTGAAAAGCCCTCGTGCAGCGATTGCGGCAAAAAAGCGGCCCCTCCCGGCAAGGATCACAGGATCGAGCAAGGGATTGGCAGAAAACAAAAAACCGCCACCCAAAGGGCAGCGGTTTTTTTGATGGCGGGAGTGACGGGGCTCGAACCCGCGACCTTCGGCGTGACAGGCCGACGCTCTAACCAACTGAGCTACACCCCCACAGGAACATATGTGCGGGACTTGATGAATGGCGGGAGTGACGGGGCTCGAACCCGCGACCTCCGGCGTGACAGGCCGGCGCTCTAACCAACTGAGCTACACCCCCACGCAGCAAGTGGAGGGGTTGATACGATCCAGCGCGGGCAGTGTCAAGCGCTCAAAATCGCAAAAGGCAGCATCCCTGGATAAGTTTTTTAAACACAGCTTCCCAAGGTGTAAGAAAGCGCCAAGAGCTTCAGGGCTCCAGAAAACAAAAACCCCGGCCTAAAGGCCAGGGCTTTGAAATTTCTCTCCCAAACGGGAGATAATGGTGGGCGGTGAGGGGATTGAACCCCCGACCCTCTCGGTGTAAACGAGACGCTCTACCGCTGAGCTAACCGCCCATCGCGCGTTAACGGCGCTTTGTCTGCTGTCGAATACTCAATTCTGCCTTAAATAGTCAAGGGCTACCCATTGGGTAGCCCTTACTATTTTTGCAGAATGCGCGCGCTATTCGTTAACGGCGTCGCGCAGCCCCTTACCAGCCTTAAACTTCGGCTGTTTCGAGGCCGAGATTTGAATCTTTTCCCCGGTGCGCGGATTACGGCCTTCACTTGCCGCCCGTTCGGACACGGCAAAGGTACCGAAACCAACCAGGCGAACTTCATCCCCGGTTTTCAGGGCACCCGTAATGGCATCGAACACGGCGTCGATCGCTTTCGCGGAATCTTGTTTAGACAAACCAGTAGCTTCTGCGACCGAAGCGACGAGATCGTTTTTATTCACGTTGAGCCCCCTCATCAGGACGGTTCGATATTGTCCCAAGCCGCCAACCTAGCGACCCAGGATTAAGGCAAATCGTTGGCGGACTTTAGACTGCGTTCCTGCGGTCCGTCAATGGGTGGAAATCGGCGAAACCCCTGGAAAAGTGGGAAAAACGCGCCCAACGAGGTGTTTTCGCGGGCGCGTTCTGTGACAAATGGCAGGGAGCGTTACCAATACCGTTTAATGGGCGATCATTCCCGCCGCAGCGGGTACATCGGCCTTGGGCGGCGTGGCCGACACTTCTTCTTCCGCCGGAAGCGGTACGGGAGCGCTTACGAGGCGCGCGCCAGCACTTGTTCCACCGTCGAGACGGGGATGATCTCCAACCCCTTCTTTACGTTATCCGGAATTTCGGCCAGATCTTTCGCATTATCCTGCGGGATCAGGACGATTTTGAGACCGCCCCGCAGCGCTGCCAGCAGCTTTTCCTTTAGGCCGCCGATTGGGAGCACCCGCCCCCGCAGCGTCACTTCGCCCGTCATCGCCACATCCTTGCGGATGGGGATGCCGGTGAGCACCGAGACGATCGACGTGACCATCGCAATCCCAGCCGACGGGCCATCCTTCGGCGTCGCCCCTTCCGGGACGTGCACATGGATATCGCGTTTTTCCAGCACGGTTTGCTTGATGCCGTAGGCGGCGGCGCGCGATTTCACGAAGCTCTCAGCGGCTTGCACCGATTCCTTCATGACGTCGCCCAGCTTACCCGTGGCGATGACCTTGCCCTTGCCGGGCAGCGTGACCGATTCGATGGTCAGCAACTCGCCGCCCACTTCGGTCCAGGCCAAGCCGGTGATAACACCGACCTGATCTTCGCCCTCGGCTTCGCCATAGCGGAAGCGCTTGATGCCCGCAAATTTCTCCAGATTGCGCCGGGTGATATGCAGGGCTTTGGTTTTGCCGAGCAGGATTTCCTTCACGGATTTCCGGGCGAGGCTGAACAGCTCGCGCTCCATGCTGCGCACCCCAGCTTCGCGCGTGTAATAACGCACGAGATCGCGCAAGGCTTCGTCGGACACCGACCATTCTTCCTTCTTCAACCCATGATCCTTCATGGCTTTCGGAAGCAAGTGACGGCGGCAGATTTCGATCTTCTCATCCTCGGTGTAGCCAGGAATGCGAATGATCTCCATGCGGTCCAGCAGCGGTTGCGGCATGCGCAGGCTATTGGCGGTGGTGACGAACATCACGTCCGACAGATCGTAATCGACTTCCAGGTAATGATCGCTGAAGGTCGAATTCTGTTCGGGGTCCAGCACTTCAAGCAGGGCTGAGGCCGGATCGCCGCGCCAGTCCGAGCCCATCTTGTCCACTTCATCGAGAAGGAACAGCGGGTTCGAGGTTTTTGCCTTCTTCATCCCCTGCACGATCTTGCCGGGCATGGAGCCAATGTAGGTGCGGCGATGACCGCGAATTTCCGACTCGTCGCGCACACCGCCCAAGGCCATGCGCACGAAGTTCCGGCCTGTCGCCTTGGCGATGGACTTACCAAGCGAGGTTTTCCCCACGCCGGGCGGACCGACGAGGCAGAGAATCGGGCCTTTGATCTTGGCGATGCGCAATTGCACGGCGAGATATTCGACGATGCGTTCCTTGACCTTATCCAGACCGTAATGGTCTGTATCCAGTACCTTTTGCGCTTCCTTCAGGTCACGCTTCACGCGGGAGCGCTGCTTCCAAGGGATCGTCAAGATCCAGTCGAGGTAATTGCGCACCACGGTCGATTCGGCGGACATCGGCGACATGGAGCGGAGTTTTTTCAGCTCCGCCATTGCCTTATCGCGCGCTTCGACCGAGAGCTTCACCTTCTTGATCCGCTCTTCGAACTCGGCGGCCTCGTCGCGGCCATCCTCGCCCTCGCCCAGTTCCTTCTGGATCGCCTTGAGCTGCTCGTTCAGGTAATATTCGCGCTGGGTTTTCTCCATCTGCCGCTTCACGCGGTTACGGATGCGCTTTTCGACCTGAAGAACGCCGATTTCGCCTTCCATGAAGCCGTAGATCCGCTCCAACCGCTCGGTGAGCGACGTGAGCTCCAGCAGTTGCTGCTTTTCGGGGATCTTCAGCGCCAGATGCGAGGCGATGGTATCGGCCAGCTTGCTCGGCTCTTCGATCTG
>NZ_LAJY01000578.1 GCF_000963705.1 Elstera litoralis
GAAATGCGCAACCTGCGCACCGGCATTAAGCGCGACGATAAGTTCCGTTCCGGCGAACAGGTGGAGCGCGTGCGCATCGACGATGAGGAATTCACCTTCCTGTTCGGCGACGATACGATTCTGACCTTCATGAACCCCGAAACCTACGACCAACTCGGCGTTCCGCTGGAACTGCTGGGCGAAAAGGCCGGGTTCCTGCAAGACGGGATGAAGGTTCAAATCTCTCTGTACGAAGGCACGCCGATCAGCGTTAGCCTGCCGCAGCAAGTGGTGCTGGAACTCGTGGAAGCCGATCCGGTGGTGAAGGGGCAAACCGCCTCCTCCTCCTACAAGCCGGGCAAGCTTGAAAACGGCATGCGCATCATGATCCCGCCCCATGTGGAATCGGGGATCAAAGTTGTGGTGGCGACCGAAGACGGCTCTTACGTCGAACGGTTTAAAGGCTAAGATACACGGGCGGCGGCGGGTTTTCCGCAAGTCGCCCCCGACACACATTAGACGCGGATCGGGCTGTCCCGGTCCGCGTCGTTCTTTGAAAGGGTGGGGATATGGCGCGTTCCGCCATCATTACCGTTATGGCAAAAGCGGCGGAAAAAGCCGCCATCCGTTTGGTGCGCGATTTCGGCGAGGTTGAAAAGCTTCAGGTTAGCCGCAAGGGCGTGGCCGATTTCGTCTCGCAAGCCGATATCAAGGCCGAAGAAACCCTGCGCCAGGAGCTTGAAAAAGCCCGGCCCGGTTACGGCTTTCTGCTGGAAGAAGGCGGCGAGGTCAAAGGTGACGGCGTGAACCGCTGGATCGTCGATCCGCTCGACGGCACGGTCAATTTCCTGCACGGGCTGCCCCATTTCGCCATTTCCATCGGCCTTGAGCGCGACGGCGAACTCATCGCGGGCGTCATCTACGATCCGGTCAAGCACGAGATGTTCCACGCCGAAAAGGGCGGCGGGGCGTTTTTGAACGATTTCCGCCTGCGCGTTTCCGCCCGGCGCGACCTGCCTGCCGCCATGATCGGCTGCGGCTTGCCCGCCGCCGGTCAGCCGGGGCACGAGCGCGCGCTGAAACAGCTTGCGGTGATGATGGCGCAAACCGGCGGCGTCCGCCGCATGGGCGCGCCCTCGCTCAACCTCGCCTACGTCGCGGCGGGGCGGCTCGACGGTTATTGGGAAGAGGGGCTGCACCCCTGGAACCTTGCCGCCGGTTTGGTGTTGATTAAGGAAGCGGGCGGTTATACCTCGGATTCCACCGGCGGCACGCGCATGCTAGAAACCCGCAGTGTGGTGGCGGCGAATGATTCGCTTCATCACAAACTCAGCCAGTTGCTGCGCAAAGCCACCC
>NZ_LAJY01000579.1 GCF_000963705.1 Elstera litoralis
TCCTTGCGGAACTCAGTCGCGTTTTTACCGGCATCGCGCTCAGACTCGATACCGCCGAAGAAGGCGTGGCGCTCGACGCGCTGCTAGACGGGGTTCTGGATATTCTCGTTCGCCCCTGCGACGGAGCCAGCGATAAACAGCCTCTTCATCACCTCCATCTTGTCACCGAACCGCTCGTGCTGGTGTGCGGAACCGATCATCAGTTCGCAGGATCGGGCGATCTGGAACTCGACGCGCTTTTAGCGTCCCCTGATCGCATTTCCATCAGCGCCGCAGCTGACCGGCTTTTGAATACCGTTGGGGCCTCTGAGCCCGCGCGCCATATGGCCGGGTCTGAAGCGCAGCTCGATCTTCTGATGGGGCTTAATGTGGGTTGGTCGCTTCTGCCCGAGCGGCATCCGCTGACGCAGCACCATGTGACGCGCCCATTGCCGAAACCGGGGCTTAATTTGCCACTCGAAATCGTTTATCTCGCCGGGCGACCGCATAGCGCGGCGGTCTCGGCGTTTCTACGCTTAGTCCGCCTTATGCCTGCGGCTGTTCCCAAAGCGGAGGCTAAGTCTCTATTTCAGTAAGGGCCGCAATCACGGCACCCGGATCAACGCGCTTTCGATAGTCGGGATCGGCGAAGGCAAAGCGAATAATTCCCGCCCGATCAATCACAAAAGTTCCAGGAACTGGGACCATCCAAGCGTCATTGCCTTGGCGTGCGGCAAGATCGAGGCCGCGCGCGCGATACACGTCGATGACGGCCTGCGGCATCCGAAACACAAGACCGAAAGCCAGAGCCAGACCGTTATCGAGATCAGCCAGAAGCGGATAGCTCAACCGATTGTCAAGAATGGTTTGGTTCGGAAAACTCCCCGCTTCAGGTGTTACACCTACAAGACGCGCCCGCCCGCTAATTTCCGGTAAGGCTTCCTCAAGCGCCGCCATTTCCAACCCGCAGTAAGGGCACCAGCCGCCCCGGAAAAAGCTAAGAACGATGGGACCGTCCGCCAGGAGTTCGGTTGAACTAACCAACCTGCCGCGATAATCGGGCAATAGAAAGCCGGGAGCCTGATCCCCCACCTGGAGTGCTTGGCCGACCAAAGGCCCCGAGCGCAGCCACGCCAGAAGCTGCTCAAACACAGCGCGCGCCTCCGGCATCTGTCGCGCGGTTAGCTCGTCGGCAAGCTGGTCGAGCGCCGCAGCAAGGGATCCCGCAGAGGCGAGACGGGCATAGGGATCGAGCATGATGTGGTGGCTCAGTTAGTAATTAAGGCTTGAGTTTACGCCGGTAAAGCCGACGACAACACCCCTACGTTCGGGAATGGCGGTAATATCCTCTCGTGCGGTTCGCAGCAGGCGGTCCCCACTCTAGGGTGACTTGAAATTACCCCCGGCGGTCGTAGAGGCCGCCCAGACGCAAGAGTGAGGATGGGATGATCAATCTAACCGGAAAAGC
>NZ_LAJY01000058.1 GCF_000963705.1 Elstera litoralis
CGTCGGATGGTGCAGGGGCGAGCGCCAGCGCTCCTGCGACTGCGGCAAGCGTCCGAGGGCGACGAGGTCGCGCACGCGGAGCGGCCAGGCGACGCTGCCGCTTTGCGGTAGATAGGCGATCCGCTTGGCGCGGGCGGCGGGGCTGAGACTGCTCAGCGGGCGATTGTCGAGAAACACCTGGCCTTGGTTTGGCGTCAGCACGCCCGCGAGCACGCGCAGCAGCGTGGTCTTGCCCGAACCGTTCGGCCCGATAATTCCCGTCACGCGGCCCGGAAAGGCTTCCAGCGAAACGCCGGTCAGCGGGTGATGGTCGCCGAGCGTGACGGAAATGCCCTCCGCGCGGATCATGCTTCGCTCCGATAGCGCCAGAGCAGCGCGATAAAAGCGGGGGCGCCGATCAGGGCGGTGACGACGCCCAACTGCAATTCGCCGCTGCTGGGGATGATCCGCACAGTGAGGTCAGCCAAGGTCAGCAGCAGCGCGCCGCCGATCAGCGATGGTAGCAGGGCGGCCCCCGGCGACGGCCCGGCGATCCAGCGAATAAGGTGCGGCACGACCAGACCGATAAAGCCGATACTCCCGGCAACGGCGACCGACGCGCCCACGGAGAGGCAAACCCCGGCGATCAGCCGTGCTTTCAGCCACGGCAGGCGCACGCCGAGACTGGCCGCTGCCTCTTCCCCCAGGGTCAGCGCGTCGAGGTCGCGCGCGCAGGACAGCAGCAGCGCCCAACCCACGAGAATGAAGGGCAGCACCAGGGCGAGATCGTCTAGGGAGCGGTCGCGCACTGAGCCTAGCAACCACAGCACCATTTCGGAAATGGCGTAGGGGTTCGGCGCAAGGTTCAGCATCAGCGCGGTTAAAGCGCCGCCGAAGGAGGAGAGGGCGATGCCGGCAAGAATCATCGGGCCGGTGCGGGCGTCGCGCTGGGCGAGGCTCAGGAGGGCCAGCGACGGAATCGCCGCGCCCAGCAAAGCCGCGACGGGCAGCGAGACGGGCACTTCCACCGAAAAGCCGAAATAAAGCGCGATCACCGCCCCCAAAGCCGCCCAGCTTGAGACGCCAAGCAAACCGGGTTCGGCAAGTGGATTGCGTAATAGCCCTTGTAAGGCTGCCCCGGATAGGCCGAGGCTCCCGCCGATCAACAGCGTCAGCGCCGCGCGCGGCAGGCGGATTTCCTGCACGATCAAGGCTGCCTCGCCCTGGCCGAACAGACCGGACAGAATCACATTGGGGGGCAAGGGGAGCGCCCCCCAAAACAGGCTGAGGCCGAAGGCGGCGAGCGCCGCCGCCCCCAGCGCTGCAAGGCCCGTGAAGCGCACTAGAACTCCGCCTTCACGCCCGCATAGGCCGAGCGGCCCGGTGCCCGGTAGCGCGCGGTTTCGCGGCCATCGGCATCGAAGAGATTTTCCGCCCGCAGGTAAAGTTGCGCCCAATCGGTGACGCGGTAGGACGTGCGCGCGTCAAAGACCAGCCCCGGCGGGATTTTGTCGGAACTGAAGCTATTATCCTTCTGCTCCGTGACGAAGCGCATCGCCCCGCCCACTTGCCATTTCTCGGTGATGGCGTAATCGGCGGTCAGGTTCAGCGTATGCTTGGGGCGGCGCGGCAGGCTGAGGTGCGTGCTGCCGTCTTCGGCTTCGAGGAAGGTGTAGTTGGCGGCCAGCGTGAGATCGGCAAGGCCCGTCCAGGTCGCGCCCAACTCGACACCGCGCGTCGTCGCCCGCCCGATATTGGTATAGCCCGCCCCTTGGAACTGAATGAGGTTGCGGTAGCGATTGTGGAACACGCCCGCCGAGAGGGTCAGTGTCTTGCCAATTTCCTGTTCGATCCCGGCGTCGAAGCCCCGGCTGGTTTCAAGCTCAAGGTTCTTATTGCCGTAGAACGGATCGAAGCGCTGGAACAGGGTCGGGGCCTTCGCGCCCGTGCCATAGCTGCCGCGCAAGGTGGTGCCGGTGCTGGCAATACGGTAGGCGGCGGTAGCGCGATAGGTGCCTTTGCCGCCGAAGCTTTCCACATCGTCGTAGCGCCCGCCAAGGGTAACGGTGAAGGCTTCCGTTGCCTTCCACTTATATTGGGCGAAGGCGCTTTGCGTATCCTGGCTAAAGCGCGGCCCGGCTTTGCCAACGGTGGTGGTGCGGGCTTTATCGGTGCGGGTGGCGAGGCCGCCGGTCAGAACGTCCGTATCGAACAGGGTTAGATTGCCCTGATACTCCGCACCATAGCTGCGGCCTTCGTAGCGCGAGGTAAGGTAGAAGCCGAGGGGTTCGTCGTAATCGCGGTCGGTATCGCTGCCGGTGAGTGAGACGGTGTTTTCGAATTTGCCGTCCAACAGCATCAGCGTGCCATCGACGCGCCCGAACAGTTTTTCGGTCGCCACCGAAGCCGGGCCGTCGCGGGTGGCGCTGGGGTCGAAATCGGTATCGAGCTTTTGATAGCCGCCGGAAACGCCCAGGCGGAATTGATCCGAAAACCGATAGCCGCCGCGCCCGGTGAGGCTGATCTGTTCCGCGCCATCTTTTTCCGGACCGGCATAAATGCGCGAAAAGCCTTTGGTTTGGGTATGGGCCGCCGTGAGGGCATAATCGAACCCGTCCTGCGCGCCGGAAATCCCGGCCTGTTGGCGGAAGGTTTGATAGCTCCCGGCTTCAACCAGCCCGGTAATCTTGGCCGGGCCGCGCCCCTTACGAGTGATGACGTTGACGACGCCGCCCATCGCGTCATTGCCGTAAAGCGCCGACTGCGGCCCGCGCAAGATTTCGATCCGCTCGATGCCGTCGACGGTAAGGCCCGAGAAATCATAAGCGGCGCTGGCATCCGCCGCATCATTGACGCGCACGCCATCGATCAGAACCAGCACTTGCCCCGTCTCGGAGCCGCGAATCCGCAAGCCGGAGCTCGACCCAAAACCGCCGTTGCGGCTGATCGCAACCCCAGGGGCGCGTTTCAGCAGATCGAGCACTTCGACCGCGCCGCGCCGTTCGATTTCGGTGGGGGTGATGACCGTAATCGCGCTGCCGGTTTCCGCCGCCGGGCTGGGCAGGCGTTGGGCGGTGACATTGACCGGTGCCAGCATCACGGTGGGGGGCGCGCCGATGCCTTGGGCAAGGGCGACGGCGGGCAGGGCGAAAGCCGAAACAGACACAAGCAAACGATAGGACAAACGCATAAAAGCGCTCCTTTTCCGAACAGCAATTGGACCCCGGTGGCCTTTCGGACGCCGAGGGGCGCAATCGCATAACGGTTGGAGCCGTCCCCTCAGCACACCCCGGCTGGTGGTTGCGACGCGCGCGCGTTGGATTGGCAGGTCTCCTGGCTGATACGTCAGCACCGCCTCCCCATCTTCCCAAACGCTGATGCGTCAGTGATGTTGAACCTTGGGAAACCCCAAGGCGGGGGGCGGCTCGGTATCTACAGTTGCGGGGGCAGCTCGGCTTCGATTCTCGTGGTGAAAACCTGTCCGAATTCCCTTTTCACGCCCAAGTATGGGCGACCGATCCTGGCGCGAACCCTAGGGAGGGCGGGTTCTTCCGTCAAGGCCTACAAAGCTGCGGCAAATTTGCGGCGATTACCGTACAAAGGAAACAGATCAGCGCATGAGGATAAGCATGGGTCCGGCCAATCAAGATCATCCCCCCACGATCATCGAAAAAGAAGCGCCGGACGGCGGGGCGAACGATAATCGCCCAAGCCTCGGGTTGCGGTTGCGGCGGGGGATGAAGAAAATCTTTGGCCAGGGGCGCTGGCTGGCGCTGGTGGCGCTGATTGGGTTGCTGGTTCTGCGCTCCTATGACCCGCAGCCGGTACAGATTCTGCGCCTGAAATCCTTCGATGCCTATCAGACCCTCAAGCCGCGCGAGACGGCCGACACGCTGGTGACGGTGATCGATCTCGACGAGGATAGTCTCGCTGAAATCGGGCAATGGCCCTGGTCGCGCGGGCTGATTGCGGAAATGGTCGAAAAATTAACGGCGGCGGGTGCGATTGCCATCGGCTTCGATATTGTGTTTGCCGAACCGGACCGGCTGTCGCCCCCCCGTTTGGCCGATGCGCTGCCGCCCCAATATGCCGAAATTGCCGCCCAACTGCGTCAATTGCCCGATACCGATACGCAATTGGCGAATGTGCTGGCGAAGACGCCGACAGTTTTGGGACAGACGGTCGCCGACGACACGCGCGGCCTTGCGGTAAAACCGATTGCAGGGATCGCCAAAAAAGGGGCCGATCCGGCACTGTTTCTTCAGCGCTACGCAGGTCTTGTGCATAATCTGCCGCTACTGGAGGCGCACGCGGTTGGGAGCGGCTTGTTCAACTACTCAACCGATGGCGACAATGTGGTGCGCCGGGTTCCGGCGATGGTATCGATCGGCGGGCAAGTCTATCCGACCCTGTCGATGGAAATGATCCGGGTTGCGGCGGGTTTGCCGAACTATGTGGTCGATACCGCGCTCGATGCCGGAATTCAGTCGATTCTTGTGCAGGGCGACAATCCAATTCTGGTGCCGACCGATGCGCAGGCAACCCTGTGGCCGCATTTTGCTAAACGCACGATGGCGCGCTATCTCTCGGCCCGCGAAGTGGTGACGGGGACGTTCGATCCGGCGCGGATCGAGAATAAACTCGTGATTTTCGGGGCCTCGGCAGCGGGCCTGCGCGATCTTCGTACCACGCCCGTCGACGCCGATATTCCGGGGGTCGAGGTTCATGCGCAACTTTTGGAAAGTATGCTGACCGATACGCTGCTCTCGCGCCCGGCGGACTCCGTGGCGATTGAAATGCTGCTTATGCTCGCTTGCGGCCTGCTCATCATCTTCGGCATGCCCCTCGTTGGGGCGCGCTGGACCTTAGTGCTGGTGGTCAGTACGACGGCGGCGATTATCGGCTATGCATGGTATCAATTCGCCGAATACCGCGTGTTGATCGATGCCACCGCCCCGGTGATGGCCACCTTGGTCGTCTTCATGGTCGGCACTTACGCAAGCTATGCCTCGGAAGCGGCGCAGCGGCGGCAGATTCGCAATACCTTTGCCTTCTACCTCTCCCCCGCGATGGTGGACCGGCTGGCCTCCGACCCCAATCAGCTCAAGCTCGGCGGCGAAACCCGCGATATGACGCTGCTGTTCACCGACGTGCGTGGCTTTACCACCATTTCGGAAATGTTCGACGCGCAAGGCCTCACCGCCTTCATGAACCGCTATCTGACGCCGATGACCGATATTGCGCTCGCCCACGGCGCCTATATCGACAAATATATCGGCGATGCCATCATGGCCTTCTGGAACGCGCCGCTCGATGATGCCGAGCATGTGCGCCACGCCTGTCAGACCGTGCTCGATATGCGCACGTCGCTGATTGCCCTGAACGAGGAGTTGAAGGCGGAAGCTGAGGCCAGCGGCAAACGCTTTATTCCCATCAATATCGGTATGGGCCTCAATACCGGCCCCTGTGTAGTGGGGAATATGGGCTCCACCCAGAAATTCAACTATTCCA
>NZ_LAJY01000580.1 GCF_000963705.1 Elstera litoralis
ACAGTTATCCTAAACTCGATCTAGCTTGTAACCAACTGGTTATAAGTGGCAGAAGCCAGAAACCAATCCGACGGGAAAAATCCCGTCACGGCCACGCCTGGGGAGGATGTGGATGTTCGCTTTGTTCCGAAAGTTGCGCCGACTTTAAACAAACCTGTCAGACAGGTTTGGCAGTTCTGCGCATTTTCGATCGAGCGACGCTCGCGTCTCCCAAGCTTAATGCATCAAAAAGCACCCCATAGGGCAGGAGGAAACGTCATGAAGCAGCCTCATTTAAACCGGCGATCCGTTCTACAGGCCGGGATTGGTCTTTCAGGTCTGATGGCGCTGGGAATTCCCAGCCCGCTGCTCGCCGCCGATCGGCGCTTGCGCATGTATTGGTGGGGCACGAAGGAGCGGGCCGAACGCACCTTGCAGGTCAATAAGCTCTATCAGCAGACCTTTACGGGCGTCACTGTCGACGGCGAAACCCTGGCGTGGGGCGATTACTGGCCGCGTCTGGCGACGCAGACGGCGGGCCGCAATGCGCCCGACGTGATTCAAATGGACTATCGCTATATCTTCGACTACGCCCGGCGCGGCGCGCTGCTGCCGCTGGACCAGTTCATTGACAAAGGGTTGAACCTTAAGGATTTTCCGCCGTCAGTCGTCGATAGCGGTAAGGTGGATGGCAAGATTTACGGGGTGAGTCTCGGCGGCAATACCTCCTCGACGATCTACGATACAGAAGCCTTCGCCGCAGTTGGCATTGCCCCGCCGAATTTCGATACCGACTGGAAGGGTTTTGCCAAACTGGCGGTGGAATTCACGAAAGCGGCGAAGCGCCCCGGCTACTTCGGTTGTCAGGATGGTGGTGGGCTTGAGTCGATCTTCGAAGGCTGGCTGCGCACGCGCGGGCAGGAGCTATATACGCAGGAGGGTAAGCTCGGGTTTGGTGAGAAGGATATCGAAGAATGGTTCGCCTATTGGGCCGACATGCGCTCTTCGGGAGGGTGTGTGACCCCAGACCTTCAGGCACTGGACAA
>NZ_LAJY01000581.1 GCF_000963705.1 Elstera litoralis
ATGATCGCGCGCGCCGGCACGCTGAAGCGCCCCGGCGGCGGCGGCGTGCTGGTGAAACTCGCGAAGATTGGCCAGGATCATCGGATGGATTTGCCGGGTGTCGGGCCGGAGACGGTGCGCGCAGCGGCGGCGGCGGGTCTTGCCGGGCTTGCGGTCGATGCCCATTTCGCCACCTTGATTAACCGCGATGCGGTGCGGGCCTTGGCTGACGAGGCCGGGCTGTTCGTGATCGGACTGTCAAACCCATGAGCTCCGTGCCGCTGATCTATCTGCTCGCGGGCGAGGTCTCGGGCGATTTGCTCGGCGGGCGCTTGATGGCGGCTTTGAGCGCGCAAACCCAAGGGCGGATTGCCTTTGCGGGTGTCGGCGGCGCGGCGATGCAGGCCCAGGGGCTGCACAGTCTGTTTCCGATGGAAGAGCTGTCGCTGATGGGACTGGCCGAAATCCTGCCGCATCTGCCGAATTTGCTAAGGCGGCTCAAAGAAACCGAAGCCGATCTGCGCGCGCGCCGCCCGGCGGCGCTGGTGACGATCGACGCGCCGAGTTTCACTCTGCGGATCAGTAAAAATATCGCCGATCTGGGCGTACCGCGCTGCCATTACGTCGCGCCGCAGGTCTGGGCTTGGCGGGCGGGGCGGGCGAAGAGGCTGGCGGCGAAAACCGATCATCTGCTAACGCTGCTACCGTTCGAGCCGCCGTATTTTACGCGCTACGGCCTGCCGACCGATTATGTCGGCCATCCGGTGATCGAAACCGGGGCCGGGCAGGGCGACGGCGCAGCCTTTCGCGCGCGGCACGGCATTGAGCTGGATGCGCCGGTCCTGCTGGTGCTGCCCGGCAGTCGGCGCGGCGAGGTTGGGCGGCTGCTGGGGGTGTTTGGCGAGACGGTAACGCGCTTGGCCACGCAGTTTCCGGGGTTGCGCCTGATCGTTCCCACGGTAACGCCGGTGGCCGAAACGGTCCGCGCCGCTGCCGCCAACTGGCCGGGGCAGCCGGTTATCATTGAGGGTAATACCGAAAAATACGATGCGTTTGCCGCCGCGACGGCGTCGCTCGCCGCCTCAGGCACGGTCGCGCTCGAATTGGGGCTGGCGGGGGTTCCGAGCGTCATCGCTTACCGCATGAACGCGCTCACCTGGGCCTTAGTGCAGCAGACGATCCGCATTCCCTATGCGTCGCTGGTGAATCTAATTCTGGAGCGGGAACTCTTTCCCGAAAAACTCCAAGATCGCTGCACGCCGGATGAACTGACCGGGGCGCTTGCCGCGCTTTTAGAACCGAATAGCATCGCCGCCACGCAGCAGCGGGCGGGTTTCGATCTTTTGCGGGAAAAACTCGGCGTGGGGCGCGAAACCCCCTCGGACCGCGCGGCGCGGATTATTCTGGACCGGCTTAAGCCGATAGAACCGGCCTAAAAAAGCTGCGCTCGTACGAGATAATGCAGCGGGTTTCTTCGGCATAGGCGAAGGCGGCCTGACAGGCGGCGTCTTTCATCGAATCGCGGCGGTAGATTTCATACTCGGCCAGCGATGGAAAACTGAAGAGGGCGAGCGCTCGATTATTGCGGCCTTCGGACGGCATGAAATAGCCGTGATGGGTTCCGTCGAATTTTTCGACCAGCGGAATCCAAAGCTTCGCGTAAGTTTCGAACTCGGCGAGCTTATAGGGATCAATCACATAGTCGAGGTAGCAGGTAATCATTGGCCCTACCAAAGCTTCGGCAGGCCAATAACCCACGTCACGAGAGCCGCGCCAATCAGCAAAACGAGACCAACCTGGGCCAAGCGCCGCGCCCAGGGGGCGGGATTATCATTGGCCGCCGTTTGTCGCGGCACCTTCAACACAATAATAGGAACACGGGAGAGGCGCCGCGACGCCTCCCCCTTATCCTTAGCGGTGCCGTTCCGGCCCCGGAGATGATGAATATCAGCCACGCTTCGCCAGCGGCACGAACGGGCGTTCAACCGAACCCGTGTAAAGCTGACGCGGGCGGCCGATTTTCTGCCCCGGATCTTCGATCATTTCCTTCCATTGGCTGATCCAGCCAACGGTGCGGGCAACGGCGAAGAGCACGGTGAACATCGAGGTTGGGAAGCCCATCGCGCGCAGGATGATGCCCGAATAGAAATCGACGTTCGGGTACAGCTTGCGTTCGACGAAATATTCGTCCTCCAGCGCCACCCGTTCCAGTTCCCGCGCCAGATCCAGCAGCGGATCTTTAATATTCAGCGTTTCGAGAACTTCGTAGCAGGTCTGCTGCATCACCTTGGCGCGCGGATCATAGTTCTTATAGACCCGGTGGCCGAAGCCCATCAGACGGAAACTATCGTTCTTGTCTTTGGCGCGCTTCACGAACTCGGGAATATTATTCTTATGACCGATCTGCTGCAGCATGGTCAGCACGGCTTCGTTGGCACCGCCGTGGGCTGGCCCCCAGAGCGAGGCGATCCCGGCGGCGATACAGGCGAAGGGATTTGCCCCGGACGAGCCCGAAAGACGGACGGTCGAGGTGGAAGCATTCTGTTCGTGATCGGCGTGGAGGATCAGAATGCGATCCATCGCGCGGCTGAGAACCGGATTATTCTTCCAGGTTTCGCACGGAACGGCAAAGAGCATCCGCAAGAAGTTTTTCCGAGTAGGAAAGCTCATTGCTCGGATATACCGTGGGCTGCCCAACCGAATATTTATAGGCCATTGCCGCCAGGGTCGGCATTTTGGCGATCAGCCGGTGCGCCGCGATCATCCGCTGATGCGGATCATTGATATCGGTCGAATCATGGTAGAAGGCCGACATAGCGCCGACCAGACCGCACATAATCGCCATCGGATGCGCATCCCGGCGGAAGCCGCGCAGGAAGAACTGCATCTGCTCATGCACCATCGTGTGATAGGTGATGGCGTGATCGAATTCCTGCTTTTCGTCGGCCTTGGGCAATTCGCCATTCAGCAGCAGGTAGCAAACTTCCAGAAAGTCGCTCTGTTCGGCAAGTTCGGCGATCTTATAGCCGCGATGCAGCAGAACGC
>NZ_LAJY01000582.1 GCF_000963705.1 Elstera litoralis
TTGGGCCATGCTGTCGGATTATTCTGAAGACACGCGCATCGGCAAATCGATCCTGCAATATACCGCCGACCATTACCGCCGCCTGCGCAATACGCTGCGCTACCTGCTGGGCGCGCTGGCCGGGTTCGAGGATGCGGAGAAACTCCCCATCGCTGAAATGCCAGAGTTGGAACGCTGGGTTTTGCACCGCTTGGCCGAACTGGATAAGGAGTTGCGCGACTGCCTGGCGCGCTACGATTTCCTCGCCTTCTACACGGCGCTCCACACTTTCTGCGCAAACGATCTCTCGGCCTTTTATTTCGATATCCGCAAGGACGCGCTCTACTGCGACGCGGCGGGTTCCGTGCGCCGGAGGGCCGCACGGACCGTGATGGCCGAGTGCCTGCACAAGCTGATGCTCTGGCTCGCGCCCGTCATGCCCTTCACGACCGAACAAGCTTGGGGCCTGCGCCCGGTCGGCGTGGCGGGCGGACCGCAGGGCGAGGCGGACAGCGTTCATCGGCAACTCTTCCCGGACGTGCCCGGTGCGTGGTTTGATGCGGCCCTGGCCGAAAAATGGACCACGATCCGCAGCATCCGCCGCGCCGTGACGGGGGCGATTGAACTCGCCCGCGCCGCCAAAGACATCGGCTCCTCCTCCCAAGCCGCGCCGAAGGTCTATGCCGCCCCGGCCTATGTGGCGGCGCTGTCCGGGCTCGATTTCGCCGAAATCTGCATCACCGCCAGTATCGACCTGCGCCCGCTCGCCGATGCGCCGCCGCAAGCGGTGCTCTCGACCGAGGTGGAAGGCGTGGCCGTGCTGTTCGAAAAGACCGAGCACGCCCGCTGCGAGCGCTGCCGCAGCTATTACCCGGAAGTCGGCACCATCGCCGATCACCCGGACCTCTGCTTCCGCTGTGCCGAAGTGATCGCCGCTTGACCATGCCAAAAGCCTTCAAACAGGGGCTGCTGCTGGCGGCCCTGGTGATCCTGCTCGATCAGGCCAGTAAATTCTGGTTGATGGGCTGGTTCGGCGTGACCGGGCCGGACGACCGCGCCCCGGCGGTGCCCGTGACCGGCTTTTTCAATCTGGTCGCCGTGTGGAACAAAGGCGTCAGCTTCAGCCTCTTCTCGAACCACGATGGCAGCGGTGCCTGGATTCTCTCCCTCGTCGCCCTGGTCATCACCGGCTTTATGCTGGTCTGGCTGTGGCGGGCGACGGGCACGCTGCTGATGGTGGGGCTCGCGGGCGTTATCGGCGGCGCGATTGGCAATGTTATCGACCGGGTGCGCTTCGGCGCGGTGTTCGATTTTCTGTTCTTCTACTATCAGCAATATAGTTGGCCCGCCTTTAACGTCGCCGATATGGGGATTTCGGTCGGCGTTGGGTTGCTGCTGCTCGACTCGCTTCTCGACAGCCGCCGCAAGCGCTGAGGGCTGCTATGCGGCGGCGGTAGCTTGCCGCGCTGCAAAAACCGGGGCATAAGCGACCATTCTCCAAGCGGCGACAGGGATAGTCGCTATTCTACAGTGCGGTGATGAGATTATGTCGAACTTCCTGGAAGAGCGCGTTTTAAGCGTCCACCATTGGACCAACCGGCTGTTCAGCTTCACGACCACCCGCGACAAA
This sequence comes from Elstera litoralis, assembly GCF_000963705.1. Classification (GTDB taxonomy): domain Bacteria; phylum Pseudomonadota; class Alphaproteobacteria; order Elsterales; family Elsteraceae; genus Elstera; species Elstera litoralis. The sequence goes on from NZ_LAJY01000582.1 coordinate 1,610, forward strand.
GGGTTCCGCTTCCTCAACGGCCAGTTCATCATGATTGGCCTGCCGGTGAACGGCAAACCGCTGTTGCGCGCCTATAGCATCGCCAGCGCGAATTTCGAGGAACATC
>NZ_LAJY01000583.1 GCF_000963705.1 Elstera litoralis
GGCGCAGCCATTGCCGTCGGCGCGCTGGCCGGGGCGGCGGCGGGCTATTTCGCGGGCAATTCCATCGATAAGGGCCAGTGCGAACAGGCGATGATGGCGCGCAATCGGGCCCTCGACAGCGGCCAGATCGGCCAATCGATCGCCTGGAACGAGGGCCAAAACCGGGGCACCTTTACCCCAACGCGCGAAGGCCGCGACCAATCGGGCGCGGTGTGTAAAGAATATGAACAGACGATCTATGTGGATGGAAAGTCTGAAACCGGCATCGGTCGCGCTTGCCGCCGCCCCGATGGCCGCTGGCAGATCGTCAACGAATAGCCGTTGCGCCTTACAGCAGCAGGGCCGCCCCGAGGGGCGGCCCTTTTGTTTTTCTACTCGACCAACTCGGCTTCCGGCTCGGTCGCCTTGCGGCCCGGCGCGGAGGTAACGAGGAACGAGAGCTCCCCATCGCTGCCCACATCCACCTGCACATGCCCGCCGTGGGCGAGTTTGCCGAACAGCAGCTCTTCGGCGAGTGGCTTTTTGACCGTGTCTTGGATAACGCGGGCCAGCGGCCGCGCGCCGTAGAGCGGATCGAACCCCTTTTTCGACAGCCAAGTTTTAGCCGCTTCCGAGAGTTCCAACACCACGTGCCGGTCGGCCAGTTGCGCTTCGAGTTGGATGACGAACTTATCCACCACGCGGTCCATCACCTCCGGCGACAGATTGGCGAAGGGGATGGTGGCATCCAGGCGATTGCGGAACTCGGGCGTAAACATCCGCTCGATGGCTTCCTTATCCTCGCCCGTGCGCCGTTCCCGCTCGAACCCGAAGGCGGCTTTGGCCATATCAGCCGCGCCCGCATTCGTCGTCATGATGAGGATAACGTTGCGGAAATCGACATTCTTACCATTGTGATCGGTCAGTTTGCCGTGGTCCATCACTTGCAGCAGGATATTGAACAGGTCCGGATGGGCCTTTTCGATTTCATCCAGCAGCAGCACGCAATGGGGGTTCTGATCGATGGCATCGGTCAAGAGCCCGCCCTGATCGAACCCCACATAGCCCGGCGGCGCGCCGATGAGGCGGCTGACGGTATGGCGCTCCATATATTCCGACATGTCGAAGCGTTTCAGTTCAATCCCCAAGAGCCGCGCCAATTGCCGCGCCACTTCGGTCTTGCCAACGCCGGTGGGGCCGGAGAAGAGATAATTGCCGATCGGTTTTTCGGCATCGCGTAAGCCTGCCCGCGCCAGTTTGATGGCGCTGGACAGGGCTTTGATGGCTTCATCTTGCCCGAAGACCACCGTGGAAAGATCGCGCTCCAGGGTTTTCAGCACTTCGCGGTCGTCCGACGAAACGGCCTTTGGCGGGATGCGGGCGATTTTGGCGACCACCCCTTCCACGTCTTTCACCGAAATCGTCTTCTTGCGCTTGGAGAGCGGCAGCAGCATTTGCGCCGCCCCCACTTCGTCGATCACGTCGATGGCCTTATCGGGCAGTTTGCGATCGTTGATATAGCGCGCTGACAGCTCCACCGCCGTGCGGATGGCCTCATTCGTGTAGCGCACCTTATGGTGCTGCTCGTAATAGGCTTTAGGCCCTTGAGGATCTTGATCG
>NZ_LAJY01000584.1 GCF_000963705.1 Elstera litoralis
AGAAGCTACGCCACGGCGGATCATTAACCGCGATTTTGCCGGCATTCAGCAAATCGACAAGGCCGATGACGATCACCAGCGACGTATCTTTGAAAGTGGAAATGAAACTATTCACCATCGGCGGAATGACGATACGTAAGGCTTGCGGCAGAATAATCAGGCGCATCTTGGCCCAATAGCCCAAGCCCAGTGCATCGGCGGCTTCATACTGGCCTTTCGGAATCGCCTGAAGCCCGGCGCGCACCACTTCGGCCAAATAGGCGGCCAGAAACAGGGTGAAGCCGATTTGGGCGCGCAGCAATTTGTCGACGCTCACGCCTTCCGGAAAGAAGAGCGGGATCATCACCGACGCATGAACAGCACCGAAATCAACGGCACGCCGCGAATGAGTTCGATATAGGCAACGCAGATCGATTTCGCCGCCGGCATGTCCGACCGACGCCCGAGCGCCAGAACGATGCCGATGGGATAGGCCACGACAATCGCCACGACCGACATCATCAGGGTCAGCGGCAGGCCGCCCCATTGCTCGTGATTAACGAACGTCAGGCCGAGAACGCCGCCCCACATGAGAATAGCCCAGACGAAGACTTGCCCGATCCAGGCCCAAATCAGCGCTTTACCCCACAGGCGGCGGATGCAGCTTGCGCCGACCAACCCGAGGAACAGCAGAATGGCCAAGGCTGGCCGCCACTGTTCCTCATAGGAATAACGCCCGAACAGGGTGAAGCGGTTCTTCTCCCCAATCACGGCCCAGCAGGCCCCCGCGCCTTCCGCGTGGCAGTCCTTGGGCGTTCCCGTCCAGACGGCATTGAGGAAAGCCCAAGGCACAATCGCCTGGACGATGTAGGCGATCAGCGCAAAGCAAAGGATCGTTAGAACCGAATTGCCCGGCGAGTTGAACAGGTTAGCGCGCAACCACCCGATAGCCCCGACTTCGGTGACGGGCGGTTTTTCGATGGGTGCGCTGGTTGTTTGAACAGTCATCGCAACCCTCCTCAGCGCTCAACCAGCGCGATGCGCTTGTTGTACCAGTTCATGAAAGCAGAGATGGATAAGCTCACGGTCAGATAGGCCGCCATGATGAGCGCCACGCCCTCAATCCCCTGCCCGGTCTGATTGATCGTCGTATTGAGGATCGACACCAGATCGGGATAGCCGATCGCCACCGCGAGCGAGCTATTTTTGGTGAGATTGAGGTATT
>NZ_LAJY01000585.1 GCF_000963705.1 Elstera litoralis
CCGCGATATGGCCAATAGCTTCAATATGCTGCGCGCGAATGATCTCATTTGGTCGTTCGTGGTGAATAACTACCTGCTCGGGAAAGACCCGTTCCCCTTCGATCTGCTCTATTGGAACGGCGATTCCACGCGCATGCCCGCCGCCATGCATAGTTTCTACTTGCGCAAAATGTATCAGGAAAATCTTCTGGTCGAGCCGGGCGGCATCGAACTCGACGGTGTGAAGATTGACCTGCGTAAAGTGAAGGTACCGACGCTGATCGTCTCGACGCGCGAAGATCATATCGCGCCGTGGAAAAGCACTTACGCGGGCACGCAGCTTTACAGTGGGCCGGTGCAATTCCTGCTGGCAGGCTCCGGCCATATCGCCGGGATCGTCAATCCGCCCGCCGCGAATAAATACGCCCATTGGGTCCGCCCGGACTGCCCGCCGACGCCCGATGCGTGGTTGGAAGGGGCCGAACAGCGCCCCGGCTCCTGGTGGCCGACGTGGCGCGAGTGGATCAGAGGCCATTCGGGGGCGGAAATTCCGGCCCGCACGCCGGGATCGGAAAAACATCCTGCTTTGGACGCGGCACCGGGAACCTATGTTAAAGTTCGTTCTTAGTCTGGGGGTGGTGGCGGTCCTCATCGGCCCCGCCGCCGCCGCGCCGCAGCGGGTGGTTTCGACCAATCTCTGCGCCGATCAACTGGTCTTGGGGCTCCTGCCGCGCGACCGCGTCGCCGCCGTCTCGCCGCTGGCGGCCGATCCGACGCTCTCGGCGGCGTTTGCGCAGGCGCGCGGGCTTCCCGTCGTGACGCAGAGTGCCGAAGACGTGATCCGTCAGCGCCCCGATCTGGTGGTCGCCGGCAGTTTCCGCGAGCGCAAAGCGGCGGAAATCGTCGCCCGGCAGGGGATTGCCGTCCACCGCCTGCCCTCGCCCGAAGGGTTGGACGCGACCGCCGCGATGATCCGTGCCCTCGCCGCCCGGCTAGAGGTGCCGGAGGCCGGGGAAGCAATGGTCGCGCGCCTCACCGCCGATCTGGCCGACGCAAAAGCACGGACCGCCACCGTGCCGCAAACGGCGCTGATCTGGCGGCCCAACGGCTATACCTCCGGCGCTAAATCGGTCAGTGGTGAGATTCTAGAGGCGGTCGGTTATCGCAATCTCGCGGCAAGCCTGGGCGTTGTGCGCGGCGGAGCCGTCTCCGTCGAAGCGGTTCTGGCGGCAAAACCCGACGTGCTGGTGATCGACGATCACATGAACACTGCCACTTCGCGCGCCCAGGCTATCGTCACTCATCCCGCCCTCGCCGCCCTGGCCGCCGAACGCGTGCGCGTGCCGACTGCCGCCTGGATCTGCGCCGGGCCGAGCCTAGCGGCGGCGGCGCAGGCGCTGGTTCAGCATCGGCCCTAATGCTGCCCCCGGCGCTTCTCCATCACGGCGGCGATTTGGCCGCCGCCCGTGCCCAATGGCCCAAGTGCAGGGAGGCTGGCTCGATCTTTCGACCGGCATCAATCCGTGGCCCTGGCACGCGCCGCCGCTACCGAAAAGCGCCCTCACTCGTCTGCCGACGCCCGCTGACCGCGCGGCCCTGCTGGAGGCAGCCCGCGCCGCCTATCGCCTGCCGCCGGACGCCGGGCTTGCCGCTGTGCCGGGAACCGAAGCCGCCATTCATCTACTCCCGCGTTTGCTTCCGCCGGGGAAAACTTGCCTGCTGGGGCCGACCTATGGCGGCCATCGCGCCGGATGGGAAGCGGCAGGGCATGAAGTTTTCGAGGCAGAAACGCCAGCCGCCGCCGATGTGCTGGTCTTCTGCCGCCCGAATAACCCCACCGGCGATCTCTATCTGGAAATAGGCGAAGCCGCACTGGCCGAACGCTATCGGCTGATCGTCATCGACGAAGCCTATGCCGATAGCGCCGATCCCGAACCGCAAGCGGTGGTTCCTCGGATCGTGCGGCTGCGCTCCTTCGGCAAATTCTTCGGGCTGGCCGGGGTGCGGTTGGGGTTCGTTACGGGCGATCCGACGATCACGGCCCCGCTGGAGACCCTGCTAGGGGCCTGGAGCCTCGGTGGCCCCGCCCTCGCTTGGGGGCGGTTGGCGCTGGAGGATCAGGCGTGGCAGCAACAAACCCGCCTGCGATTACGACGGGAAAGCGCGCTGCTGGCCGAAAGCCTAACGGCGGCGGGGCTGACGGTGATCGGCGAGACCGATTTTTTCTGCCTCACCGAAACCCCCGACGCCCACGATATCGCGGCACACTTGGGCCTGCGCGGAATTCTAGTGCGCGCCTTCGCCCATCGCCCGCAATGGCTGCGCCTCGGCCTGCCGCCCTCGGCAGCGGCGCGGCTGCGGTTGGTGACCGCGCTTAGGTCAGCGCGGCGGCCCCAAGTAACGGCGAGTACCACCGCCAGCGCCGCCGCCCACTGCATTACCCGTACCGCGCGCCGAATATCGGCAGCGGTTGCCTCACGCCGACCCGCCATATTCATCCAGGCGTCCGCGACGATCTCCGCCCCATAGCGGCGCGGCCCGGCGAGCGCGAGGCCCAAGGCCCCGGCCATCGCCGCTTCCGGCCATCCGGCATTGGGCGAGCGGTGACGGCGCGCATCCTCAAGCATCGCCCGCCCCGCCTGCCGCCCGTCGAACCCCAGCGTCAGCATCGCCACCAGGATAATCAGCGCCCCACTCAGCCGTGCCGGGATGAGGTTCACTAGATCATCGAGCCGCGCCGAGGCCCAACCGAAGGCGGCATAGCGCGGGCTGAGATGGCCCACCATACTATCGGCGGTATTGATGATTTTATAGCCGACGATCCCGGGCAGGCCGAACAGCGCGAACCAGAACAGCGGCGCGACAAACCCATCGGAAAAATTCTCCGCCGCCGATTCCACCGCCGCCCGCGCTACCCCCGCACTATCGAGCGATTCCGGGTCGCGCCCGACGATCTGCGATACCGCCGCCCGGCCCGCGTCCAAGGAAAGATCCAGCCCATCGGCCACCGCCCGCACATGATCGGCCAGCGAGCGTTGCGCCAGCAGAATTGCACCGCCGAGCAGCGTTAGCCCCGCCCCGGCCCAGGGCGGGAGGAGCGCCAGCAGCAGCAGACTTCCGCCAACGCCCAACGCCAACCACAGCCCCAGCGCCAGCACACCCGCACTACGCCGAAGCACCGCGCCGCCGCGATTAAGCCCGCGTTCCGTCCCGGCGATCAGCCGACCAATCCACACGACCGGATGCGGCACCCGCCGCCATAGTCCCGGCGGATCGCCGACGATTGCATCTAAAATCGCGGCCAGAAGTAGAAGGAGGGGAAAGTAGGTGTCCGGCATCGCCAAAATGTAATGCGCCGAGCTTCCGCCTGCACTGTCCTTTTGGTCTCACCCGCACTAGGTTTATGCACATGGATAGCCTCGCCGCCGCCGATGAGACCGAGTTTCCGCTAGCGCGCTGGACGGCGCTGCTGGAGCGGCACCGGCATTCGGCACCGCGCGGCATCGATCCCGCCTGTAGCCTGTCGCAGATTTTCGAACCGTTGCTCGGCACCGCGCCGCTGGTGATCGGCCAGTTAGGCCAGTCGCTCGATGGGCGCATCGCCACCCGAACCGGCCATTCCCATTATATCAACGGGGCTGCGGCCTTAACGCATCTGCACTGCCTGCGCGCGCTGGTCGATGGCGTGTTGGTCGGCGCGGGCACCGTTATTGCCGATGATCCGCTGCTCACCGTCCGCCATGTGCCGGGCGGGCAACCGGCGCGGATTGTGCTCGATCCCAATGGCCGCGTGCCAAACAGTGCGCGGCTCTGGAACACACCGGGGCGGCGCATCGTGCTCCAGCGCGGCACCACGGCGCGGCCTGCGGGCGTCGAAATTCTGCCGCTCCCCGGTGGGCCGGGCGATGCGATTGCGCCGAGCGCCCTTCTTGCGCTGCTGCGCACGGTCGGCATCAAGCGCCTCTTGGTGGAGGGGGGCGCGACGACGCTGTCGCATTTCCTCGCGGCAGGGATGCTCGACCGGCTGCATCTGCTGATCGGCCCGCTCATTATCGGTTCGGGCCTGACCGGGCTGACGCTGCCGCCGATTGACCATCTGGACGGGGCCATCCGGCCCGTCACCCGCGCCTACCCGCTGTGCGGCGGCGATGTTATCATCGATTGCGCTTTTCCGGAGAGACCCGAATGACCGACCGGTATCCCACCGCGCTGAGAATCATCCATTGGGGGATGGGGCTGCTGATCGTCCTCACGATTGCTCTCGGCCTCTTCATGGGGCGCGTCGAGCCCGGCGCGATGATGAATAGGCTGTTCGATCTGCACCGCTCGTTCGGCATCCTTGTCTTGGGGCTGATTATTCTGCGCGCCTGGCTGCGTTGGCGCGGCCCGCTGCCCCCCGACGCGCCGGGAATGCCGCCGGTGCAGACCCTGGTCGTCAAAATCGTTCACTTGGGCTTTTATGCGATTCTGCTCGCCCTGCCCGTGCTCGGTTGGCTGGGCAGTTCCGCCTATGGCGCGCCGGTGATTTTCTTCGGTCAGATCACGCTGCCCGCGCTCATCGGCCCCGATAAGGCGCTGGCGGCGCAATTGTTCTTTCTGCACGAAGTCGGCGCTTTTACGCTGATCGGTCTGATTATCCTGCACGTCCTCGGCGTGCTCTATCATCAACTCGTACTGCGCGATGGGCTGCTGCACCGGATGGGGCCGTTTTAGGCGGGCAGCGCCAGAACATCCTGATGGCCGACATAGCCGAAGCGGGTTTCCTGCTGCCGCACGGCGCGCCAACTATCCCCCTCCGGCACCGCGCCCGCAATCCCATCGATCAGAGCCGATAGTAGGGCCGCCTGATCGGCGCCGATCTGCCAGGGTGTCGCGGCGGTGAAAACCCGGTAGCCGCGCGCTTCCAGCCCCGCCCGCATCGCTTGCGGCGCATCCGGGCCGAGCGCCGGGCCGCCGAAGCCTTTTTCGGACCGCTGGTGCCGATTGAACGCCGCCGTTATCGTCGCATCGCGGGGATGCGCAGGCTCCCAGCGCATCTCCCCATCATAGGATAGGGCGGCATAGAGCGGCAGCCGCTGCGCCGCCAGCGCATCGAGAAACTGGTCTAACCAGCCCGCCGAAACGAGATCGAACAGCGCCGTTGCCGTGACCAGATCGGGGCGCGCGCCATCCAAGGGCAGCGGATCATCGACGAGATTGCGGTGCAGGCAGGTGACGGCGAGGCCGGGGTCTTCCCGCCGCAGGCCGTTCGCCCGGCACTCGGCTTCCCCAAGCAGGTCGGCATCGCCATCGACCAACACCCACGCGGTGCCGGAGGCGAGGTAGGGCCGCAGGGTTGCCAGCATCGCCCCAGTGCCACAGCCTAAATCGAGAATCCGGCGCGGCGTGAGAGCAGCCACCTGTTCCAGCAACCCCTTATCCCGCGCGGCCGCATCGGCGGGGGCGCGCAGATCGAGCCAATCGGCGGAAAAGCCGCTCATGCCCAAGCCCCCGCAACCGCAGCGGCGCTCCCAGCCAGGTGGGAAAATCGATCGCCCGCCCGGCGGCGGCGAGGCGCTCTGCGAGATCGGAATCGGTCAGCAATAGACGCATGTTTTCAGCAAGCGTGGCGGCGTCGGGCGTTGCCCGCAAAGCCGCCCCTTCCGGCAGCCAATCGCCGACTGCGCCGCCGATAGAGGCGACGGTTGGCAGGCCCGAGGCCAGAGCATCGGCCAAGGCCATGCCGAACCCCTCGTAATGGGCGGCATGAACGTAGAAGGAGGCTTCAGCATAAGCGGTTTCCAGCGCGGGACCCGTCAGCGCGCCGGGGAGATGCACCCGATCCGTCAGCCCCAACGCCGCAACCTGTGCCCGCAGCGCCGCCCCGGTTTCGGGCGAATGCGCATCCGAGCCGACGATCGTGGCGGTCCACGGCAGATCGCGCACCGCGTCCAGCGCCGTCACCAATCCATCGAAATTCTTGCGCGGGCTGATCGCCCCAACGGTGAGAATCATCGGCGGCGTGCGCGGTGCTGATCGGCGATAGCGCGTTACCCCCGGCGGCGCGAGCAGGATTTTGTCGGCAGGAACCGCAAAACGCGCGGTCAGCGTCGCCCCCCGTCGCCCGGCTGGTGACGACAACCAGTTCCGCCCGCGCCAAGGCCGCGCGCTCGCTGGCCTCAAGCTCAGCGCGCGCGCCGGATCGAGCCCGGTTTCAAGGCAGAGCGGATGATGGATCAGCGCCTGCCAACGTTTCCCCAGCCGGTCGAGCCACGCCCCCGGCAACACGGCGAAGGCCAAGCGTCGATCAAGATCGGCACCTCGGCGGGGACCGTCGCCAGCAGGGTTTCCGCCGCTGCAAGATCCGCCGGGCTCGGCGCGGGATAGCCCCCGGCAGGCTGATCGCCGCAACGTTCACCCCGGCGGCGGCCCATGCGCGCAACAGCGCCGCATCGTAACGATAGCCGCCCGTCGGCTGATCGAGATCGCCGGGGTAAACGAAAACGGCCCTCACGCCAGCGCGCCTTCGTACCAAGCGCGGGCGATATGGGATTCCTCCAGGCTAACGCGGATTTTCGTAAGGCCGCCCGCGTGGGGGCCGAGGTCGCCCGCCTGCACCGCCGCGCACATTTGATCGAAAATATAGCGCGCCAGAAACTCGGTGGTGGTGATCTTGCCCGCAAGCTCCGGCACGCTGTCGAGGTTCTGATAGGTCAAGGGGCTAAGGATTTTCTTCAGCGCCACCGAGGCAAGGCCAATATCGACCACTAGATTGTCCGCGTCCAACTCGGGGCGGAAAAAGGCGACATCGACGATAAAGGTCGCGCCGTGCAGCCCTTGCGCCGGGCCGAACACCGGGCGCGGCAGACTATGGGCGATCATCATATGGTCGCGAACTTCCAGCGCAAACATTCAGCTTTGTCCTTCCAACGGATAGGCGATGAGGGGCATCAGGGCCGAGCCCCCCTCCTTTAACGCAGCAGGCAGCCGTTTGGATGCTTGCGCAAAGGCGATTGGTTCGGACAGCAGCGCATCGAAGCGCGCGTCGCGCAGCAGATCGAGCGCCGCCGAAAGCCGCCGCCCATAGCTCCAGCGCGCCCGGCGGCTGGGCGAGACCTGCCCAACCTGGGAGGAAATCAGCCGCAGCCGCTGCGAATGAAATGCGCCGCCCAACGCCACCGACACCGGCTTGACCCCGTACCAGCTCAGCTCCACTACCGTGGCTTCCAGCCCCGCCAAATCGAGTGCGGTTTGCAGCGCCGCCGGAACCCCCGAGGCGTGGAACACCACATCGGCCCCTTGTGCCTCCTCCGCGTTTGAGCCCACGCCGAACCGAGCCGCCAGGGCCTGCCGCGCCGGGTCCGGATCGATCAGCGTTACCCGCGCGCCCGGTAGGCCCGCCGCCAGCGCCGCGATCAAGAGCCCGACCGAGCCGCCGCCAACGATAGCGATGCGGTCCGCCGGTCCTGCACCCGAATCCCACAGCGCATTCAGCGCCGTTTCCATATTGGCGGCCAGCACGGCCCGCGCCGGCGGCAGATCGGGCGGCAGCCGCGTTACCCGATCCGCCTCGGCCTGAAAGACGGTCTGATGCGGGTGCAGGGTGAAGACGCGCGCGCCGGTCCAATCCTCCGGCCCGTCGACCACTTCGGCGACGCAGCAATAGCCGTATTTGACCGGAAAGGGGAAATCGCCCTCCTGGCCCGGCACGCGCATGCGCTGGGCTTCGCTGGCCGGAACCTGCCCGTTCAGCACCAACCGTTCGGTGCCGCGACTGACGCCGGAAAAAAGCGTGCGCAGGCGAAGATTTCCGCCGCCAAGCGCCGCCGGGCGCGCATCCATCGCCCCCGGTGCGACGTACCAAAGGGCAAGGGCGGTTTCGGTCACGCGCGGTTACTCCTTACTTTCGGCTTTGTGCCGGAAAGGACTATAGAAAGCTCCTCCGCCTTTGCTAGCCCCCTGCCATCGTTTTCCTGCCGCTTGAGAGAGAGAATGACCGATCTGACCCAGACCGACGCCACCATCGACGCCACGCCGTCGCTGCCCTTACGGCGTGGGTTGATGCTCGTGCTGTGCCTTGGGCTCGGCCTCGCCGTGACGGCGACGATGGTGCGCATTCTCGGCGTCAACGGCTGGAGTTGGGCGGAAGCGGGCGCGCTGGTGTGCTTTATCCTCAGCCTGCCCTGGACCGTGCTCGGCTTCTGGAACGCGCTGATCGGCTTCGGTCTGGTGCATGTAACCGGGCGGCTCGGCATCGATCCGGTCGAGGCCGTCAATCCGCGCCTCGTGCCGATGAGCGATACCAGCCCGATCACGACGCGCACAGCCATCACGATGACCATTCGCCACGAAGATCCCGCCGCCGTCATCGCCCGGCTGCGCCTGATGCGCGCCGATTTAGAGGCTAGCGGTTGGGGCCGGCACTTCCATTTCTATCTTCTCTCCGACAGCGCCCGCCCAGAGGCGGCGGCAGCGGAAGAAGCGGCTTTTGCCGCGTGGCAGGCGGAAGAATCGCATCCTGAAGAACTTATTTATCGGCGGCGTACCGAAAATACCGGCTTCAAGGCCGGGAATGTTCGTGATTTTCTCAATCGCTACGGCGAGGGCTATGATTTTTTCCTGCCGCTCGATGCCGACAGCTTAATGGGGGCGGCGCCAATCCTGCGATTGGTGCGCAGCCTGCAAACCTTCCCCCAGGTCGGGTTGCTGCAAACCCTCGTCGTCGGGATGCCGTCGGGGAGTTTCTTCGCCCGCGCCTTTCAGTTCGGCATGCGCCAAGGGATGCGGACCTACACGATGGGAAGCGCCTGGTGGCAGGGCGACTGCGGGCCGTTTTGGGGGCATAACGCCCTGATCCGCCTCGCGCCGTTCCGCGACGACTGCGAACTGCCGGTTCTACCCGGCACGCCGCCGTTGGGCGGGCTCATCCTCTCGCACGATCAGGTCGAAGCCGCCCTGCTGCGCCGCGCCGGGATACGAGGTGCGCGTCGTGCCGGAGGAAGGCGCAAGCTGGGAGGAAAACCCGCCCGCCCTGCCCGATTTCGTTAAGCGCGATCTGCGCTGGTGCCAGGGCAATATGCAGTATTTTCAACTGCTGGGATTTCCGGGTCTGCGGCCTGCGTCGCGCATTCAAATTCTGCTGGCGATTCTGATGTACGTCGGCGCGCCCGCCTGGATGGGGTTCCTGCTGTTCGGCCTCGCGCAAGCTTACCTGCCCGCCGGACCCGAGCCCTATCCCGCCAACCTCGGCCTTGGGCTTTTCGCCACAATGATGAGCCTCAGCCTCGCGCCGAAACTGCTGGGCGTAATCGATCTGCTGCTCCAGCGCCGCGAGCGCCAGCGCTACGGCGGCACGGTTCGGCTGGTCGGCGGGGCTTTTATCGAATTGGTGTTGATGACCCTGTTCGCGCCGGTCATCAGCCTGATCGAAACCCGCTTCATGTTCGGGCTCTTGTTCGGCAAGGCTGTGGGCTGGGAGGCGCAACAGCGCCAAGGCTATCGGGTTAGCTGGGGGCAGGCCCTGCGCGGGCTGTGGTTTCCGACTTTGTTCGGCAGCCTCTTCGGTCTCGGGCTATGGATCGGCGCGCCGGGGGCACTGCCCTGGGCGGCACCGCTGCTCACAGCCTATCTGCTTGCGATCCCGCTGTGCGTGCTGACCGCCTCGCCCCGTTTGGGCGCGCTCTGCCACCGCTGGGGGATTCTGGCGATACCGGAGGAAATCGCACCCGATGCGCCGGTTCATCGCCTGCCGGGGGCCATTGGCCCCCGCTAGGGCAATTACATATCGATCGGCGGATGCTTTTTGATACCCGCTTCCAGCATGTCGAAAAGCTCCGACGATAGCGAGGTGAAGGCCAGCGCCAGCGTGCGGCGCACAGGGTTGGCGCGCACGACCTTTGCGGTAAAAATCCCGCTTTCCTGAGATTTCTCGGTCCGGATGATCCCGCGCAACTGCATATCGGGTTTCACATCGTCGGGCGGATCATATTCGCCCAGCAGCATGCCCGACAGCGACCAATTGATCGTCGGGTAATTCATCGTGACCTTCATCGGGTCGCCCTTATCCGGATTATCTTCCGGGCGCAGCGAATGCATATATTCC
>NZ_LAJY01000586.1 GCF_000963705.1 Elstera litoralis
TGGCGGCGGTGAAGGCGCTCACCGACGGCAAGGTCGCGCTCGATATTAAGTTATGCCAGTTGGTTAATCTTCTGGATAAGGGCGTTCCGGTTAAAATGTCCAAGCGGGCCGGGAACTTCGTTACCTTACGCGAAGTCGTGGATGAAGTCGGCGCGAATGCGGTGCGCTTTATTATGCTAACGCGGAAAAACGATGTGTCTTTGGACTTTGATTTCGCAAAAAGTTCAAGAGCAATCAAAAGATAATCCGGTGTTCTATGTGCAGTATGCCCATGCGCGCGCCGCCTCTGTTCTGCGTAATGCTGTCGATAGTTTGTCACAGGATCAGCTATCCTCCGAGTATTTAGCTAATTCTTCGTTAAGTCGCTTGACCGACGAGGCAGAACTTGGTTTGATGCGCACGTTAGCAAGCTGGCCTAGGTTGGTTGAGGCGGCCGCCGAGGCGCACGAGCCCCACCGTATCGCGTTCTATTTGGGCGACGTTGCGGCGGGGTTCCACGCGCTCTGGAATAAGGGGCGAGACGAGGCAAGTCTGCGCTTTATTCTGTCGGACGATCCCGAATTAACCATCGCACGCCTCGCCCTGGTTCAGGGGGTGAAGAGTGTGATCGCCTCGGGCCTTGCCGTTTTAGGTGTCGAGCCGGTCGAGGAAATGCGGTGATGCAGCAAGATTTCGATCCCCGTGATTTAGAGCCGGCGCTGCCGTCGGAAGAGCCGAAGGGGCGGCGCTGGCTACCGGCAACGATTGCGCTGGTCGCCTTGGGCGGCTTTAGCGGAATCGTTTGGTACGCCTATAATCAGGGAGCCAGCACGTCGAACGGCGGCGCGGTGCCCTTGGTTCAGGCCGACGCCGGGCCGCTGAAGAGCCGCCCGACCGATCCCGGCGGGCTGGAAGTACCCAATCAAGATAAGCTGATTCTCAACGGCCAAGCGGTCGATGGCGCGCCGGGTAAGGTGGAGCGCATGCTACCGCCGCCGGAAGCGCCGATGGCGAAACCCGCGCTCGCGGCAACGCCGACTTCCGCCCAGCCGCAAATTGCAACGGCGACGCCACCGGCTTTGACGGGCGCACGCCCACAGGCTCCGGCGCAGCAAGCCTCGCCGATCCTCGTGCCGAACCAGCAGCAGGCGAACGCCGTGCCGCGC
>NZ_LAJY01000587.1 GCF_000963705.1 Elstera litoralis
CAAGCTGACCGATCTTTCCACCGCATCATCACGCCGCCGCCCTCACCAGATGGCCGGGCGCCACTTCGATCAGGCCGGGGCGGGCGTCGCCTTCGATGCGATAGGGGGCGGGCCAGGCGGCGGGGTTGGAGGCGCGGCCTTCCATCAGCTTGCCGAAATCGAGCGGGTGGGCGAGGTCGGGGACGGGCACGGCGGCCAGCAGGGCCTGGGTATAGGGGTGCTGCGGCGCGCTGAAGAGCTGGGCGCGCTCGGCGAATTCCACGATCCGCCCGGCGCACATAACCGCGACGCGGTCCGCCAGATAATCGACCACGGCGAGATTATGGCTGATGAAGAGGTAGGTGAGGCCCAGTTCCTGCTTCAACTCTTTCAACAGATTGAGGATTTGCGCCTGGATCGACACGTCCAACGCCGACACGGGCTCGTCGCAAATGATGAAATCCGGGTGCAGGGCGAGGGCACGGGCGATGCCGATGCGCTGGCGTTGCCCGCCGGAAAAACTATGGGGGTAGCGGTGGCGGTGCGTGGGGTTGAGCCCGACCAGCCCGAGGAGTTCATCGACGCGGGTGCGCTGTTCGTCCGCCGTGCCGATATGGTGAATGACCAAAGGTTCGGCGATCAAATCCGCCACGGTCATGCGCGGGTTCAGCGAGCCGAACGGGTCTTGGAAAATGAACTGGGCCTTGCGGCGGAAAATTTGGCGGTCGCCGTCGCTCAGATGGTTCACATCCATCGGGCGGCCATCGTCGTAGAAGGTGATTTTGCCGGTATCGGGGGCCATTGCGTTCAGGATCAGGCGCGACAGAGTGGTTTTGCCGCAACCGCTTTCCCCCACCAGCCCCAGGCATTCGCCGCGCCGGACGGAGAAGGAGACATCTTCGACCGCGACATGGGCTTTCGATTTCGTGAAGCCGAACAGGCCGCCGCGTGCGGTGAAGCTTTTCGAGACGTGCTCGACGCTCAGAATCGGCGTGTCGGCGGGCGTCACCACGGGCTTGCGCGTAAGGCTGGGGGCGAGGGCGCGCGGATAATCGCGGATCGGCTTCAGCGGGATCGTCCGATCACGCCCCGGCTCCGGCGTTGCCGCCAACAGCGCCCGCAAATAGGGGTGGCTGGGGGTTTCGAACAGCATCGCCGTCGGGCCGCTTTCCATGATTTTACCGTGGTACATCACGACGGTTTCCTGGGCGATATTGGCGACCACGCCGAGATCATGGGTAATCATCAGCACCGCCATATGCAGTTCCTGCTGAAGATCGGCCAGGAGTTTTAGGATTTGCGCTTGCAGGGTTACGTCTAGCGCCGTCGTCGGTTCGTCGGCGATTAGGAGAGAGGGGCGGCAGATCAGCGCCATCGCAATCATCGCGCGCTGGCGCAATCCGCCCGACAACTCGAAGGTATAGGCGCTGAGCGCGGCTGCCGGGTCTTTGAAGCCGACGAGGCGGAGCATTTCGCGCGCAAGCTCCTGCCCCGTGGCGCTATCGACCGCGCGATGCAAATGCAGCGCTTCGAGAATCTGATTGCCGATCGTGTGCAGCGGCGATAACGCCGTCATCGGCTCTTGGAAAATAATCGCCACATCGCGGCCCCGCACAGCGCGAAACGCGGGACTATCGGTATCGAGCGCCGCAAGATCGAGGGTTTCCCCGCCGCGATTGAGGAGGATTTGCCCCCGGCTGACGCGGGCCGACTTGGGCAAAATCCCCAGAATGGCTTGCGCCAGCACCGATTTTCCGGAGCCTGATTCGCCGACGAGGGCCACGGTCGAGCCCGGCATCACGTCGAAACTCACGCCCTTCACCGCTTCCACCGGGCCACCCGGCAGCGCAAACGTGACGGCGACATCGCGCAGGCTGAGAAGCGGGGCGGCGGCGGGCGGGGTCAGCATAGCGGATCATTTCCCAAAAGCATGGGAGGCAGCTTAGCGCAAGCCCCGGCGGCTGGCGAGGGGGCGAGACAAAACAGGCGACCCGATGATTTTGGGGGCGCGGCTTGGGTGCAGTGCGCTATAGTACGGGCCAAATTTAGCTGCCGCGATGCCTCGATGGAAAAAACCCTCTTCCGATTTATCTGCCGTTATAGTCTGAAACAGCAGATTGCGATTGTGCTTTGGACACTCGTTTCGTTTCCGTTTCTGTACTATTCGCTCGATTTACCCAAGACGATCGTGAATGAATCGATCCAGGGTAAAGAGTGGCCGATGACCATTCAAGGGTTTGAGTTGGGGCAGATGGAACATCTGCTCGTGTTATGTTTCAGCTATTTGGGGTTGGTACTTATCA
>NZ_LAJY01000588.1 GCF_000963705.1 Elstera litoralis
CCCGGTCGAAGCCGTGCTGCCGCTCGATCTGCCAGTGCCGGATGCGGCAACCGCCGAGGCCGCGTCGGACACCCCAACGGAGCCGCCGAAGCGGAAACGCGGTCGTCCGCCGAAAGTGAAACCGCCGGTCGAGGCCTAAGCCGTCAAGGTGTAAGATATAGCCCCGCGTCTTCCTAAGGCGCGGGGCTTTTCTATCGGCGTTTTTTGAGGCACAGCATCAGCGCGCCGCCCGCGATTAACCCCCAAAAAGCCGGGCCGATGCCGAAGAAGCCGATGCCGGAGGCGGCGACGGTAAAGGTGAGGATCACCGGCAGCCGCTCGGCCTCTTTCGCAAGGCTCCCGGCGAGCGCGCTGGCGAGGCTCGGCAGCAGCGCCAATCCGGCCACCGCTTGAATGAGCAACGGCGGCGCGGCGGCGATGAAGGCGGCGGCATAGCTCGCGCCCAAGCCCAGCAGAATATATGTGATGGCCGCCGCCACGGTGGCGCGATAGCGTTTCCCGGGGTCGGGATGGGCTTCCGGCCCGGCGCACAGCGCGGCGGTAATCGCCGCCAAATTCATCGACTGCCCGCCGAACAGTGCCGCCACCGCGCTGCCCATGCCGGTGATGATAAAGATCGGGCGGGTATCGGGATCATAGCCATTGCCGCGCAGCACGGCGAGACCGGGGATATTCTGCGACGCCATCGTGACGATGAATAGCGGTAGGCCGATACTGATGGCGGCTTCTAGCGAAAACACTGGCAGCACCAACTCCGGGCGCGGCCAAGCGGCGGCCAGATCGGGCAGCGGTGTGCTCCAGCCGATCAGCGCCGCCGTCACCGCCACCGAAACCGGCACGGCATAGAGCCGGGCGAAGCGCAGCATTAGCGCCCACGTTAGCAGGATCGGCAGGGTCAGCCACGGCAGCGCCGCCATTGAGCGCACGGGGGCAAGGCAGAGGTCGAACAGCACCCCCGCCAGCATCGCGCTCGCCAGCCCTATCGGAATGCGCGCCACCAGCCGCCCGAACAGGGGCCAGAGCCCCGCCAGCATAATCAGGCTCGCCGCTACCAGAAAGCCACCAACCGTCGCCGCAAAACCGCCCACCGGCACGCCGGTCGCAATCAATAGGGCGGCGCCAGGGGTCGACCAGGTAATCGAGATCGGTAAGCGGTTGTAGAGGCCCATCTGGATGCCAATGAGCCCTTTCACCACACAGAGCGCCATCAAGCCCGAAGCGGCCTGCACCGGCGTCGCTCCCGCCGCCGTAAGCCCCTGGAGCACAATCGTAAACGCGCTGGCGAAGCCGACAACCGCCGCCAGAATCCCGGCGCTGGCCGGTTGAATGAAGTCCCCGGCTCCCCGGCCTTGCCCCGCCATCGCTTAACCCTCGGCTTGCCCTTCCCGCCCAAAACAGGCAGGTATCGGCAGTAGTTAATCGGATTTTGGATCCAATCGACAAGTGGATTTTTGATGCCGACCGAAGAAACCCCGCTCGCCGGTCTCGCAACCCTCTTGGGGCAGCAGCCGAATCGCCCGCGCACGGCGACGGAATTCGTTGAAGCCGCGCTGCGGCAAGCGATTCTTGGCGGGCAAATCGCGCCCGGCACGCCCCTGCGGCAGGAAGATTTAGCCGCCCTGTTCGGCGTGAGCCGTATGCCCGTGCGCGAAGCCCTGCGCCAACTCGAAGCGCAAGCCTTGGTCGATTTCGAACCCCATAAGGGCGCGGTGGTGACGGAGATTTCCGCCGAAGACGCCGCCGATAATTACGCCATCCGCCGCGCGTTGGAGCCTGCGGCCCTAGCCTTATCGATCCCGCACCTCACCGAGGCGGATTTCGAGAGAGCGGAGGAGTTGATTGCCGATCTCGATGGCGAGGCGGATCAGGCCCGCCTGGGCGACCTCAACCGCCGCTTTCATCTCTGCCTTTACGGCGCGGTGGGCCGCCCGAAGCTGCTGGCCCTGGTGAACGCCCAGCTTGCCGCCGCCGACCGCTATTTGCGCTTCCATTTAGCGGCGAAGGGTCGCGATCATCTAGCGCAGGCCGAGCATCGGGCGTTGCTCGCCGCTTGCCGCGCGCACGATATTCCCGGCGGACAGGCGGTGCTGCTCCAGCATCTCGATACGGCGGCTGCGACGATTGCCCGGTTTTTCGCCGAGCGCGGCTGATTTTAAGACTGAGGAAGAAGGATGGTGGCGGGAAGTGGAGTTGAACCACCGACCTTGGGCTTATGAGTCCCCTGCTCTAACCAACTGAGCTATCCCGCCACGTACGGACCTTCAAGCCGTCTTCACTACCGATCTGCCCGGCCCTGTCAAGCGTTAAGCATGGTTTTTTCCGAGCATCCGTGAGCATCCCGAAAAATCACCCACCACCCGGCCTTTTACGCAGATGCAGCACGTTAATTAAAGTAAAACGTCTAATGTTTCTAGAAATTTTTATGTACTTATGAAGAGCAATATCCTTACTCGCGACTCTCGATCATTGACACAGCGCCCCCTCCGCGTGCCATAATTGGCCTCTGCACCCCCAAGGAGCGCCGAATTCTGCGAGCGATATAAAGAATGAACCCGACCGGCGCAATCATTAGCTTTTCTTTTGAAAATACAAAAAAAAATGCCTTTTCCACGGTCTGGCCGTTTTATTCTTAAATGGCGTCACGATTCTGCTGCTGTTAGGACACGCCGAAA
>NZ_LAJY01000589.1 GCF_000963705.1 Elstera litoralis
CCCGCAAAAGCCCCCTCAGTCCCGCGCCGATACCAGCAGCTTCATCCCGAGCAGCCCCATCGCGGTGCCGACGCCCCGGTCGATCCAGGCTTTGCCGCGCAGGTAGACCGCGCGCGGGGCGGGGGCGGAGAGCAGCAGGGCGACCAGCGTGTACCAGCTTGTTTCGATAATCAGTACCAGGGCGAGCACCGTCGCGCCGGTCGAAGCSGAGGCTTGTTCGGGCAGGAAGGCCGCGAAGATACCGGTATAGGCGATGGCGGTTTTCGGGTTGCTGAGCTGGGTTCCCAGCGCGACAAGGAAGGCGCGACCGATGGAGCCGCGCGCGGCCCCGGCCTCGGCGGTTGGCAGCGGCTGCTTCGCGCCGCGCCAGATCATCACGCCAAGGTAAATTAGATAGGCGCCGCCGAAGAGCTTCACACCGACGTAAAGGGCGGGGACGGCGGCGAGTAGACTCTGCAAGCCGATCAAGGCTGCGAGAGCGAAGATTCCGCCGCCGATGCCCATACCGAGCGCGGCGGCGAGCCCGTGGGCGCGCGATTGGGCGACGGCCATGCGGGCGACGAGAATAAAGCTGGGGCCGGGGCTCATTGCGCCCAGCAGCAGAACCGTGGCAAGGCCGATGAGGGCAAAATCAGACGACATGGCTTAGCTCCAACCAGAGGAGCTATGAGCCATCCCGAAACCTCGAAGCGATGCAAGCGGATTTTGGCGACTTACCGCGCGCTGGCGACCTGGATCGGCTGGGGCAGGCTGTCCATCTTCTGCTCCAGGCCTTTGACGGCGTTCAAGAAGTCGCGCAGGTCCTTGCCGTCCAGTTTGCGGCCCGAAGGCAGCTTCACCGAGAGTGGGTTGATCTGCGCGCCCGCGACCAGCACTTCATAATGCAGATGCGCGCCGGTGGAGCGGCCCGTGCTGCCGACATAGCCGATGATCTGGCCCTGGCGCACGCGGCTGCCGACGCGTAAGCCCGGCGCAAAGCGGCTCATATGGGCGTAAGCCGTGGCATACTGGCCATTGTGCTGAACCTGGGCGTAATTCCCATAAGCGCCATTACCGCCATAGACTTTGATCGTGCCGTCACCGGCGGCTTGAATCGGCGTTCCCGTCGGCGCACCGAAGTCCACGCCTTTATGCATCAGCGAGAAGCCGAGGATCGGGTGTTGGCGCATACCGAAGCCGGAGGTGAGCTTGGCGCCGTCGATGGGAGTTTTCAGCAGCGCTTTGCGCACGCTTTCGCCCTTAGGATTATAGAAATCGACGAAACCATCATCGCCCTCAAAGCGGAACAGCTTCAGGCTCGTGCCCGACAGAGTCATCGACGCATAAAGCAGGCGGCCATTGCGCGCGAGCTTACGGTCTTGAGTGATCTTCTGCTCGAACACCACTTCGAACCCGTCGCCCGGCTGAATGTCGCGCTGGAAGTCGACGTCATAGGAGAAGATTTTAATCAGCTCCATCATCA
>NZ_LAJY01000059.1 GCF_000963705.1 Elstera litoralis
GTGTCATACCCAGAGGATGCCGCTGTCAGACACGAGCGTCAATAAGAAAATTGAATGTTTTTAGTATGTTATGGCATTTAGTGAATGTAATGTCTTAAGAAAAATCAAGATATGGTAGGCACCCGGTCCCGTTACCCGCTACCGCTTGGGGTTTTGGGATAAATCGGAGCATACTAAATTTTCTGATTCTTGCTACTAGTTTCTAAGGGATGAAATTAGCGTAAAGATATAAACTATTGATTTATAACGAATTAAACAAATCACGAACGGGCGCGAAGCTGCGGCGGTGGTGCGGGGTGAGCCCCTCAGTCTGAAGCGCGGCGCGATGCGCGGCCACCGGGTAGCCCGCATTTTTCTCCCAACCATAGGCCGGATAGCGCCGGGCGAGCTGCGCCATCAGCCGGTCGCGCATCACTTTCGCGAGAATAGAAGCGGCGGCGATGGACAGGCTGCGATCATCGCCACCGACGAGGCAGCGATGGGGCAGCGTCAATCCCTTCGGCGCGCGGTTGCCGTCGATGAGGGCGGCGACCGGGCGCAACGGCAGCCGGTCGAGCGCGCGACGCATGGCGAGATGGGTCGCGCCCAGAATATTATAGGTATCGATCTCGCGCACAGAGGCGGCGGCAACCACGGCCCACACGCTCGATCCCTGCGCCGCCCATAGGGCGGCGGCGAAACCCTCGCGTTTGGCGGCACTCAGCTTCTTGGAATCGCGCAGGCCGCCGATCAGCTCTTTCGGCAGGCGGGCGGGGTCGAGAATCGCGGCGGCGGCGAGCACGGGTCCTGCCAGCGGCCCGCGTCCGACCTCATCCACCCCGGCAACCGGCCCGTCCCATTCGGCTTCGTGCGAGAAATCGGGGCCTAAAAAACCTGTGCCCATCGGGCTGAACCCTCTTCAAAAACCCAAACCGGGGGGCCACCTTAAAGATGTAGGGCGTCGATGCACAGCATGGCGCGAAGCTGACTGCCGGGTACACCGGGGCGGCATGACAGGAGAGACACATGGATTTTGCAAACTACACCGAACGCGCGCGCGGGTTTCTGCAAGCGTCGCAAGCGCTGGCCTTACGCTCGGGCCATCAGCGGTTTCTGCCGGATCATATTCTAAAGGCGCTGCTGGAAGACCCGGAAGGCATGTCGGCCAACCTCATCCGCACCGCAGGCGGCGACCCGAAGCAGGTGGAAGCGGCGATTGATCTTGATCTCGCCAAGCTGCCGAAGGTTGAGGGCGGCGGGGCTGGCAACCTGTATCTCGCGCCCGAAACCGCGCGTCTCTTCGATGCCGCCGAAAAGCTTTCCCAGAAATCGGGCGACAAGTTCGTTACCGTCGAACGGCTGCTGCTGGCGCTGACCTTGGAAAAGGATGGTAACCCTGGCAAGGCGCTGGCGGCGGGCGGCGTGACGGCGCAAAATCTCAATCAGACCATCGAAACCGTGCGCAAGGGCCGCAAAGCCGATAGCGCCACGGCGGAAGGCAAGTACGACGCGCTGAAGAAATATTCGCGCGACCTGACGGAAGCGGCGGCGAACGGCAAGCTCGACCCGGTCATCGGCCGCGACGAGGAGATCCGCCGCGCCATTCAGGTGCTCTCGCGCCGGACCAAGAATAATCCCGTGCTCATTGGCGAACCCGGTGTGGGGAAAACCGCCATTGTCGAAGGCTTGGCCCTGCGCATCGTCAAGGGCGACGTGCCGGAAAGCCTGAAAGGCAAGAAGCTGCTGTCGCTTGATCTCGGGGCACTAATCGCCGGGGCCAAGTTTCGCGGCGAGTTCGAAGAACGCTTGAAGGCGGTTCTCGAAGAGGCGACCCACGCCGAAGGCCAGATCGTGCTGTTCATCGACGAGCTGCACACGCTGGTTGGCGCGGGCAAAGCCGATGGCGCGATGGATGCTTCCAACATGCTGAAACCGGCGCTGGCGCGCGGTGAGCTGCATTGCGTCGGCGCGACCACGCTCGATGAGTATCGCAAGTACATCGAGAAAGACGCGGCGCTGGCGCGGCGCTTCCAGCCGGTGTTCGTTTCGGAACCGACAGTGCCCGATACGATTTCGATCCTGCGCGGCCTGAAGGAAAAATACGAGCTTCACCACGGCGTGCGTATTACCGATAGTGCCATCGTGGCGGCGGCGACCCTTTCCAACCGCTATATCACCGACCGTTTCCTGCCCGACAAAGCCATCGATCTGATCGATGAGGCGGCGGCGCGCCTGCGCATGGCGGTGGATTCGAAGCCGGAAGCTCTGGACGAACTCGACCGGCGCATCATTCAACTGAAGATCGAACGGGAAGCCCTACTGAAGGAAACCGACGCCGCCAGCCGCGACCGGCTCGTGACCTTGGAAAAGGAACTCGACGGGCTGGAAGTCGAAGCGGGCACGCTCACCGCCGCCTGGGAAGCCGAAAAGGCGACTCTGAACAGCGCGCAAAAACTGAAAGAGCAACTCGACCACGCCCGCGCCCAGCTCGAAATCGTGCAGCGCGGTGGCGATTGGGCGAAAGCCGGGGAACTCACCTACGGCGTGATCCCCAACCTCGAAAAGGCGCTGGCCGATGCCGAGGCGGCGGGCGGCTCGCGCTTGGTGAAGGAGGCGGTGTCCGATCAAGATATCGCCGCCGTGGTGGCGCGCTGGACGGGCATTCCGGTCGAACGGATGCTGACCGGCGAGCGCGAAAAGCTGCTACATTTGGAAGAGGCGCTGCATCAGCGCGTTATCGGCCAGGATGAAGCCATTCACGCGGTCGCCAATGCCGTGCGGCGGGCACGGGCGGGCTTGCAGGATCAGAACCGCCCGATGGGCTCGTTCCTGTTCTTAGGCCCGACCGGCGTTGGGAAAACCGAACTCACCAAGGCGCTCGCGGGCTTCCTGTTCGACGACGAAAAGGCGCTGTTGCGCGTCGATATGTCCGAATATATGGAAAAGCACGCCGTCGCCCGGCTCATCGGGGCTCCCCCCGGCTATGTCGGCTATGAGGAGGGCGGCGCGCTCACGGAAGCTGTGCGGCGCAGGCCCTATCAGGTGATCCTGTTCGATGAGGTCGAAAAGGCGCACCCGGACGTGTTCAACGTACTGCTGCAAGTGCTGGACGATGGCCGCCTCACCGATGGCCAGGGCCGCACGGTGGATTTCCGCAATACGCTGATCGTGCTCACCTCGAACCTCGGTTCCGAACTGCTCGCCCACACGGCGGAAGCCGAAACCGAAATTCCGCCGCGCGTCCGCGACGGGGTGATGGACATCGTGCGCAGTGCCTTCCGGCCCGAGTTCCTGAACCGGCTCGATGAAGTGCTGATGTTCCACCGCCTCACGCGCGGCCATATGGATGGGATCGTCACCATCCAGCTTCAGGGCCTGCAAAAGCTGCTGGCCGACCGCAAGATCACCCTCGATCTCTCGGCGGAAGCGCGGCAGTGGCTGGCCGATGCGGGGTACGATCCGGTCTATGGCGCGCGCCCGCTAAAGCGCGTCATCCAGCGCCAGTTGCAAAACCGGCTGGCCGAACTGGTGCTCTCCGGCGTGCTTCAGGATGGGCAAACGGTCGTCGTCACCACCGATCCCGATGGGCTGGTGCTGACCCCGGTGGTGCCGCAGGCGAACGCGGCTTAGACGTTTGCAAACTGCGGGGTTCTACCCCGCGCCCCGCCAGGACCGGGCCGGTCCTGGACCTGGCTTTTGTCGAAGCGCTCCTTGGCTTGCCTGAGGAGCGCTTTTTTTAAATGAGGGTCTGGGGCCTCCCGGCCCC
>NZ_LAJY01000590.1 GCF_000963705.1 Elstera litoralis
GTGACGCCGGTCGATACGACGGCGGCGGGCGATAGTTTTGCGGCGGGCTATCTCGCGGCGCGGCTGGGCGGTGCCTCTGTGCACGCCGCCGCTTTGGCAGCGCACCGACTGGCCTCAATCGTGATCCAACATCCCGGCGCGATCATTCCGAAAGCGGCGATGCCTTAAGCGAGCAAGCGCCCCTTATCGAGAACCAGCACGCGGCTCGCTAGCCGGTCAATTTCCGCCTGGGCGTGACTGACGTAGAGAATGGGCACTTGGGCGGTATCGCGTACCCGCTCCAGATAGGGCAGAATATCGTCTTTGCGCGCGCTATCGAGGGCCGACAGCGGCTCGTCCATTAACAAGAGGCGCGGTTTTGCCAGCAGCGCCCGCCCGAGCGCGACGCGTTGCGCCTCGCCACCGGAGAGGGTGGCGGGGGCGCGGTCGAGCAGCGGGGCGATCCCCAGCAGGTCCGCAATTCCAGCCAGATCGGCGCGCTCCCCCCGCGCGCGGTTGAACCAATGGCCGTAGAGCAGGTTCTGCCGAACCGAGAGATGCGGGAACAGCCGCGCTTCTTGAAACACTACCCCGCAGCGGCGTTGATGCGGCGGTAGCCAAGTGCGGCGCGCGGTATCGACAAAAACGGTCTCGTTTAAGCGAACATGCCCCGTTTGTGGGCGGATCAACCCGGCGACAATTTTCAGAACCGAGGTTTTCCCGGAGCCAGACGGCCCGCTGAGCGCGGTCAGGCCAGGGCCAATCTCGGCGGCGAGCGCGAGGGTGAAATCGCCCTGCCGGTGCTGAATATTCAAGGAGAGCATTAGGTTTGCCGCCGCCGTGCCCGCTGGGTCAGGAGTTCCGATACCAGCAGCGCCCCCATCGAGAGGATCACCGAGAGAATCACCAGCCGCACGGCAGGACCATCGCCGCCGGGCACCTGCAAAAAGCCATAGATGGCGGAGGCCAGGGTTTGCGTCTCGCCGGGGATATTCGAGACGAAGGTAATCGTGGCCCCAAATTCCCCCATCGCTTTGGCGAAAGACAGCACCATTCCGGCCAGAAACCCCGGCAGGCACAGCGGCAGCGTGACCGTGAGAAACACCCAGACCGGCCCCGCGCCCAAAGTGGCGGCAGCATCTTCCAGGCGCCGGTCCACGGCTTCGATGGACAGGCGCATGGCGCGCACCATCAGCGGAAACCCCATCACGCACAGGCCAGCGCCGCGCCGGTCCAGCGGAAGGCGAGGGTGATCCCGAAAATCTGATCGAGCGGTTCGCCGAAAAAGCCCCGCCGCCCGAACAGAATCAGCAGTAGATAGCCGGTCACGACGGGCGGCAGGATCAACGGTAGGTGAACGAGACCATCCAGCACGCCCCGCCCCCAGAAGCGCCCGCGCGCTAGCGCCAGGGCGACGATCAGGCCGAAGGGTAGGCTAAAGAGGGTAGCGACCGCCGCAATGCGCAGGCTGAGGCCAACCGCCACCCATTCCGCTTCGGACAGATCAAAAAAAAGTGACGAAAAACTCCATGCGTGCGGGCTACGATCCCTGGCCCGGCGCGAGGGCGGAAAACCCTTGCTTGGTGAAGAAGGTAGCCGCCTCCGGCGATTTCAGAAAGGCGAGGAGGGCGGCGGCACTTGCTTGACTGGTCGCGGTTAGCGCAACCGGGTAGAGAATGCGCGGGTGGCTGGTTTCGGGGAAGGTGCCGACAATCTCCACCTTGGCTTCAGCGGTGGCATCGGTTTGATAAACGATCCCCAACGGCGCTTCGCCGCGCGCGACCAGCGTGAGGGCGGCGCGGACGTTATCGACCCCGGCGATGCTATTTTCGACGCTGGCCCAGAGGCCGAGCGTGGTGAGCGCCGCCTTGCCGTATTTCCCGGCAGGAACGCTAGCAACCTCACCCATCGCCAAACGATTACCCTTCAACAAGCCCTTGAGGTCTAGGCTCGCGTCGATGGTAACAGGGGCTTGGCGACCCTTTTCGCCGATCAGCACCAGCCGATTGCCGAGCAGCGTAACGCGGCTGTCTGGGCGGATCAAATTGCGTTGCTGGAGATAGTCCATCCACTCAAGATCGGCGGAAAAAGAACAGATCGGCGGGGGCGCCGCTTTCCACCTGCCGGGCGAGGGCGGAGCTTGCGGCATAGGCGGCGACGGCCTTCGCCCCGCCCTGCCGCTGCCACTGGGCGAGGCTATCGTCGAGCGCGTTCTTGAGGCTGGCGGCGGCGAAAAGGGTGATGGGACGGGCCTCCTGCGCCGCCAAAGGCGCGGGCGCGACGGCGAGGAGCGCGAGGGCAAGCAACCAGCGTTTTACCGTCATCGTCTCCATCCTTGTCACAAATCTCCGGGGCGACCAAAAGGCTACACCCGCGATTGCTGCAAACGCAATCTGCTCACAGCATCATGCGTATCTGGGGCTTGAGGATTTTTGAAAACGAGCGCCACTATTTCATAGCCAAGATGCGGAAACACTCCGCATGATTTGGACCGAATTTGAGAGAAGGAACCGCGCCATGCCCGTCGCCGCCGAGTCCCACGGTCTCTGGGGGAAATCCGCCCCCACAGCCCCGGTCACGACCGCCTTGTCGGGTAACTTGCGCGTTGATGTTGCGGTGATCGGCGCGGGGTTCACGGGCCTGTCGGCGGCGCTGCATTTGGCCGAATCAGGCAGTAAAGTCGCAGTTTTGGACACTGAGGAGATCGGTTTCGGCGGCTCGGGCCGCAATGTCGGCTTGGTCAATGCCGGGCTGTGGGTGATGCCGAGCGAGATCCCCAAAGTGCTGGGGGCTGAGTATGGCGAACGGCTGCTCTCGATCCTCGGCGATGCCCCTCAAGAAGTTTACGGTTTAGTCTCGAAACACGGGATGGACTGCGAGGCGATGCACGTCGGCACCCTTCATTGCGCCGTGGGGGACGCGGGCTTGCGGGATATCGAGGCGCGCTATGCCGAGTGGCGGGCGCGCGGCGCGCCGGTCGAACTGCTCGATCAGGCGGCGGCGGCGCGGG
>NZ_LAJY01000591.1 GCF_000963705.1 Elstera litoralis
GTCCTATAACGGATTTGGTAGCTATTTTCAGTAATATGGAGAGCCTAAACTCAAAATCTGGGGCCGCATATGCCGGAAAAAGAGTCTCCTCTCTTTTTTCATTTCTGTTTACGGCAGCGGTAACACTTCTATTGGCGATGGCCCTGTTGCGGATACGGGTTTTTAAAAACTCAACCTCGACACTCTCCCTGGGAGGGCTCCGCTACAATCCAAGCTATCATCCTGGCGGGTAATTAAAATATTCCTCAGGGCCTTTTTTATCATCCTAATTCCTGGGACCGTGATCGTTGTATTTGGCTATTTTCTGTTATCGATCCCAGTGAACATCATTGCTCGCTACGCGCCGTGGCTGAGCTTTGCTCTTTATGGGATCGCAACATTGGTTACCACTGCGGCCTTTTCGGCTTTTTGGGCGCAGCTTTGGACGGCCCGCATTGCAGCGGAAATCATCGGCACACTCTCTGTGTCGGGAGAAATAAACGATCTTTCCATTCACCAAAGCACCCTGCCGTCGCCAGGACGCGGCGAAGGTTTGCTGGGGGCCGTGGATTTTACCGGATGACCGATTTTTCCGCCTTCTATAGCGACGGCAAAACCGCCGCGCGCCGACCCGTGGGCCTGCGGATAGCCGACGAAACGCTGGAGATTATTGCCACCGACGCGCCGGATAATCCGATTTCCCAATGGCCGCGTTCGGCGGTTCGGTTGCGCGATGATGCCGCACAAATACGCCGGTCGGGCGTGGTGATCCTGGCCTTTGGGACCGAGCAGGTCCGCCTTGCCTCCACCGCTGACCTTGAGCGACTGCGCCCCGCGCTCCCCGGATTGACCGGGCCGGACCCTAAAACACGGCAGGAGCGGCGGGCGACGCTGCAATGGCTCGCGGGGATCGCTGCGAGTTTGGCGGCGCTCTATTTCGTTCTGCCCTGGCTCGCCGCCTGGGGGGCGGGCTTCGTGCCGCTGGCGTGGCAGCGGGCGATGGGCGAGCGGGCGGAAGCCGACCTCACCCATGCCCTCAACCGGGGCGGCGCGCCCACGGTCTGCGCCGATAGCGAGACGAATGACCTGGCGCGCCGGGCGGCGGTCGCCCTCGCCCAGGTCGCCGGGCTTGCCGAAGCCCCGTCGATCCGCGTCTATCGGATTGCCCTGCCCAACGCCTTCGCCTTGCCGGGCAACCGCATCGTGCTGACGCAAGGCATGTTACAGCGGATGCAAACGCCCGATCAGGCCTTAGCCGTCCTCGCCCACGAGGTCGCCCATCTCGCCCATGCCGACCCGCTCGCCGCCATGATCCAGCATCAGGGCTGGGGCCTCGCGGCGCAGGTGCTGTTCGGCACCGGCCTTGTGTCCGGTTTGGCGCAGGTCGTGCCGATTTTCGCCTATCACCGCGATCTCGAACGCCGGGCCGATGCCGAGGGCGCGCGCTATTTGGCGGCGCTGGGCCGCCCGCCGCAGGCGTTGGCCGACGCGCTGCACCGGCTGGCTGACGGGGATAGTGGCGGCTGGCTCTCAACCCACCCGGCAACCGACGAGCGCGCGGCGGCGCTCACCGCCCTGGAACTGCCCGTCTCCCCCCATGCCCCTCTCACCGCGAGCCCTACCGAGTGGCGGCAATTGCGCGCGGCGTGCGGCATCAGCCTTGATTTAACGGTCCGCGTCATAAACATGTGATACGTCTTACCCTGCTTGCCGCCCGGCGATGGGCACGGCATGGTGAGGTTTATGGCTAAGGAGGCAGTTCCGATGCGACAGCAAGGACGGTTTTTCGAAGATGGTGCCCGGGTTGCCGGGGGCGCTCTAGGGGCTTTGGCCGGGTTGCGAGCCGAGGTCAATGGCTTGGCGCGCGGCCGTCTCGAACGGTTGCTGGCCGATTTGAACTTGGTAACGCGCGACGAGTTTGAAGCGATGCGCGATGTCGCGGTGCGGGCACGGGAAGGCCAAGCGGTTTTAGAAACCCGTCTGGCGGCGCTCGAAGCCCAAATCGCGGCGCTTAGCGCAGTTGCGAAACCCGTTGAAGCTTCACCGGCTAAAGCCACGCGCTCAAAGGCAAAACCGGCATCGGACGCCGCAGTTTAGCTGGTTTTTTGGCCGATTGATTTCGGTTTGGTTGCCACACTAGGCTTGCCTTTTTAGGTTTTGCCCGGTATCGCTGCCGTAGGGGCCTCGTCTGAGCAGGCGGGGTTTTCGGTGGCGAGGATACCAGCCGTTTCCTTTGGGCTTAGGTCTCGTTCTTTATTTTGGTTCGCCCGGAGGCGACAGGTATGACCACCCTTCGTGAGACAACTCCCGATCTTCCGTCTCATCCGCTCGACATTGTCGAAGACATTGTAACCGCGAATGAGTGGCCGTTCGACCGCGCAAGCGACGACGAGC
>NZ_LAJY01000592.1 GCF_000963705.1 Elstera litoralis
CAGCGCCTGCGCCACGCGGTTTTCCTGCGCGGCCCGGCTGAGCCCCGCCAGATCGAGCCCGAAGCCGACATTCTCCGCCACGCTCATATGCGGCCACAGGGCGTAGGATTGAAAGACGATGCCAAGATTGCGCTTTTCGGGCGGCACCTGTGCCCCGGCCCCAGAAACGAGCGTCTCGCCGAGTTGGATGGTGCCGCCATCGGGCGCGTCGAACCCAGCGATCAGGCGCAGGAGGGTGGTTTTCCCGCAGCCCGATTCGCCCAGGATCACCATGAACTCGCCTTGGGCGACGCGCAGCGTGAGTTGATCGAGAATGGTCGCCCCGCCGATGCGGCGGGTCAGCCGGTCGACCTCGACCGAAACGGACGGTGTGCGAAACTCTCCCATTAGGCTCCCCAGGGCAAAAGCTGCTGGACGCGCGGCGGTAGGCGCGTGCAGAGCCCCGCCAGCGCAAAAATCACGGCAAGGCAAATCATCGACATGGCCGCCGCCCCCGGCGCGTCACCGCCCTCTTCGAGGAAGTAGATGATAATGCCAACGGTCTCATTCCCCCGCGACCAGAGCAGCGCCGAAACGGTGAGTTCGCTGAAGGCGGTCAGAAACACCAGCACGCCCCCCGCCACCGCCGAAGGCAGCAGCAACGGCAGCGTAATGCGCCGGAAACGCTTCAGGAAACCCGCGCCTTGCGCCTGTCCCGCCTCGTCCAGAACCGCATCGATCTGGCGCAGGCTGGCCTGCACGGGCCGCAGGATCAGCGGCAGAAACCGCGCTAGATAGGCGATCAAGATGAGCGTCGCCGTGCCATACAGCGAGATATTCAGCAGCGGCAACGGGCGGATCAGCAGCAGGATCATCGCAATCCCCAAGACCACCCCCGGCAGGGCATAGGGCGCTTCGATAATCGGATCGAACGCCCGCAAGAGGCGGCGCAACCACGCCGCCGGGCTCCAGGCTTCAACCACGGCGAAGGGCAGCGCCAGCGCCGCCAGCAGAACCGCCGCCGTGCCCGAAAGCCACAGGGAATTCAGCAACGCCCGCAGGGTTTGCGCCGAACTCAGGACCCGCGCGAAATGGGCCAGCGTCGCCGTTTCCCCCGTCAACGGCAACCCATAGGCGCGGGTCAACGCGGTCGCCAGCAGCGAGAGCAAGGGCAGCACCGTCATGAACAGGCCGAGCGCGAGCAACAGCATCAGGATCGGCGTCCGCCAATGCCGAAGCGGCAGATGCAGCGCGGCGCTACGCCCCGCACTGCCGATCAGTGTGCCGCTGCGCGCGTTGATCCACAGGCGCGCCGCCAGAATGACCAAGCCGGAAATCACCGCTAAAACGAGGGCCATTAACCCGGCCTCCGCCAAAATCGACGGGCCGAACCCGGCGAGCCGCTGATAAATCAACACCGGCACGGTCGGGTAACGCGCCGGAATGCCCAAGAGCGCCGGAATACCGAAATTGCCCAAGCAGGAGACGAAGGCGAGCCCCAAGCCCGCCAGCAGGGCCGGAAAAATCAGCGGCAGTACGATCCGGCGTAAGAGCGGCCCG
>NZ_LAJY01000593.1 GCF_000963705.1 Elstera litoralis
TGTGGGCGACGCTGCTGGGGCTTGAGCAGGCGCCGTTCCGCTCGGGCGCGGGGCCGGTGCGGGCAAGGTGCCGGACGGAGCTTGCGCCCAGCCAATCCCCGGTGCAACCGCGACCGCCAAAACCAAAGCTGCCGTTACCGCAGCACAACCCCGAAGGTTAGAAAACTTGCTCACCATCGTTACCGATCTTTCGCTCAATCTGTTCGACCGCCTCACCAACACGCCGGGTATTAGTAGCGCGTTGCGAATCCGAAAGTGAAGTTCTGAGTGCGGTCATATTTTTGTTTCAGGTACGGAATCCCGAAATCGACCCGGATCGGCCCAAAGGGCGATACCCAGGTGAAACCAATCCCGACCGACGCGCGGATCGATGTCGAATCGAGCGTCCCCGGCCCCGACACATCCGCGCCCCAGGCCGAACCGACATCATGGAACAGCCGCGCGGTAAGCCCCAACTCCTTCGGCAGCCCGAGTGGGAAGGAGACTTCCTGGGTCAGAACATAGTAATTCTGAGCCCCAAGCGCGTCCCCGGTCGCTTTATCGCGCGTGCCGATGCCGCCCGT
This sequence comes from Elstera litoralis, assembly GCF_000963705.1. Classification (GTDB taxonomy): domain Bacteria; phylum Pseudomonadota; class Alphaproteobacteria; order Elsterales; family Elsteraceae; genus Elstera; species Elstera litoralis. Next base: position 564 of record NZ_LAJY01000593.1, read on the forward strand.
GCGGAAACCACGAAATTCTTCGCCACCGATGTAAAAACGATCGTTGATGCGAACGTCTTCGCCAAAGCCGACGACATTCCCAAGATTAGCGCGCAGCGACGCCACCACTTCCGGCATGACCGGATAGTAATATTCGCCGCGCAGATTGGTGCGTAGATATTTGGTATCCCCGCCCAAACCGGCGACATCATTTTTCCAAGGAAATGACGTACCCATCGGTCGGATTACGGCGGCTATCGCGGCGATCGAAGGAGATGCTATGGGTCACGAACGACGAAATCGTCGTCCCCGCGCTTTCCCGAACATAGCGCGACGCGTCGTTCTCAATATCGCTGATACTGTCGGAACGCAGCGTATATTTAACGCTTTCGCTCCAATCATCATTCAACTGCCAGCCGAAACCGAAGGCACCCCCGGTCGAGCGCCAGTCGTAGGAACTATATTCCTGCAAATCG
>NZ_LAJY01000594.1 GCF_000963705.1 Elstera litoralis
GTTGCATCGGCTTGAGGGTTAGCCCCGCCCTCCGGGTCGAGGGGCCGCCCGCGCAGGCGGCGAGCAGCAGCGACAGTGTGAGCGAGACCAGTCGGCGCGAGGCGGGCAGGCTCATGGCGCGGTAGCCGCGCGCACGGTTGGCGCGAGTTTCTGCAACAGCGCTTGCGCCAAAAGATCATAGCCCGCCGAGGAAAAATGCATTCCATCCTCCGTGCGTAAGCTCCGCATCCGCCCGTCGGCCCCTTTGGTGTGGGAGGCGTAATCGCGGTTGCTATCGACCGACATGTCCCAAATCGGGAAGAAGGTCGCCCCGGCTGCCACAACGGCGGGCTCGTAGAGCCCGTTCAGATATTCAGCGTCTTTCGAGACCGTCGAGTCGCGCATGATCGGCAGCCCCACCCAGAAGGTCGGGATATGGCGCTCCTTCAAGGGCGCGAGGATCGCCTGAATGCGCTCGATATAGGCGGTGCGCCACGCCTCGGTGCGGAAATAGAACTGGCGGCGACCGTCGGCGAACGTGTCTTGCCGGTCGTTCAGGCCGAACGACAGGATCACCACATCCGGCTTTTCGGTCTCCAACAGCGCGGGCAGCGACGCGGGCCAGTCGTAAACATCGGGCCGGGCGAGCCCTGTACCATTTTTGCCACGCCGAATCAGCTTTACGCTGGGATCGCGGATCAGCGCGCGGGTCAGCCCGCCCCACAGCCCGTCAGCCATCGAATCGCCGAATATCAGGATCGTTTTAGACGCAGGGCTGGCCGTTTGCGTCGGCGGCTCTCCGCTTCCGGCCTGCGCGCCTGCCCAGCCCGAGGCCGAGAGCATGACACTCCAAACCATTGCAATGACGATTAAAATCCAACGCTTGCCCATTCTTCGCCTCTGCACCGCCGCGCCGATTCGGACCCGTGGGGGCTCCTTATAATAAGGAGTCGGTATTTTTATCCCCGCCCGTCTTACGGCCTTTTGGTTTTGCGCCCTCCTGCGGCGGAAATCAACTCCCCCGCAGCGACGGGCTGTTGTCATACCGCCACACTGTTGCGTCTCGACAACCCTCCAACCGAATAAAAAATCAATAAAAACAAGGAATTAGAGTTGACACCTACGGGCAGTTTATCGATTGTGAGCGGGCTTCGGAGGATGAGCCTTCCGGCGTGGAGCCAATATTGCTCCGCTCTCTTGAGATTCTATTGAAAAGATCGCATCGGCCCATGATAAAGACGATGAAACATTCGATCGCCTCCGGGTTTCTGTTGAGCTCGATCCTGTTCCTCAGTCTTTCTGCTTCCGCTGATCCAATTGTTCTTCGTCGGGGCACCAGTGTTGCCGTTACCAATAGTAGCGCCCATGATTTGCGCGCGGCGTTCGGCGAAAAATCCGTTCTGACCGCCGAGGCGCTCGCCAAGCACCAGCAGATCATCGCCAAAGCCGAGACGCGGCAAAAGCAACTGGGCACCAAGCAGGATGTGATCGGCAAGGGCGATACGCTGGCGATTGTGCTGGCGCGCGCCGGTGCCCCGTCCAATCAAGCCGCCGATGCGTTTGCTGCCGTCACCAAAGTGTTCAATCCGAAAGACCTGCGCCCTGGCCAACAAGTTTCGGTGCATCTCGCTCCCGCCGACGAGGGCGACGGTTTGCTGCTGCAAAGCTTCGCCCTGAAAGCCAGCGTCGAGCGCGACGTTGCGGTCGAGCGCCAGCCGGATGGCAGCTATAAAGCCGCCGATAAGCTAAAGCCACTGACCACCGAAATTTCGCGCGCCTCAGGCACCATCGACAATAGCCTGTTCGTGTCCGGCACCGGCGCGGGCATTCCGGTCGATGTGATGATGGAGCTGATTAAAATCTTCTCCTATGACGTCGACTTCCAGCGCGACATTCAGCCGGGCGACGGGTTCGAAGTGGTGTTCGAGCAGAAGATCACTCAAGACCGTAAGCTCGCGCGCAATGGCCGCCTGCTTTATGCGTCGATGACTCTGTCGGGCACGAGCCTGAAGCTGTTCCGCTTTGAGGGCGAT
>NZ_LAJY01000595.1 GCF_000963705.1 Elstera litoralis
CAGTCAAATCGACCCATCGCCATCGCCGGACCCTCCTTAAGGGGAATCTCTCCGCCGGTGCCGGAACATGCATATTACATCTATATTTTTACTGTTTTTTAGTAAAGAGCGAGTTGATATTTTCAAGCCGCCCCTGCGTCATACGCATGCCTGAACGATGGGCAAAGAAAAAGCCAGGGCGGGGAGCCCTGGCTAAAACAGCGTTTCGGTCTAAAACAGCCTCTTAGCCGTTCACGTCGACCGTTTCATCAAGCGCATAGCCCGCCGAACGCACAGTGCGAACGATATCGGTTTCGCCCTCGGCATTGAGGGCTTTGCGCAGCCGCCGAATATGCACATCGACCGTGCGCGGTTCGACGTAAACATCGGCCCCCCACACCGCATCGAGCAGTTGCTCGCGGCTGAAAACCCGGCCCGGATGCTCCATCAGATAGCGCAGCAGGCGGAATTCGGTCGGCCCCAAGTGAATATCGCGGTTGTTCCGGCGCACCCGATGGGCGGCGAGGTCCAACATCACATCGGCGAAATTCAGGCTTTCGCCATCGACCGACGGGCGCGTGCGGCGGAGGACGGCTTTAACGCGCGCAATCAGTTCCGAGACCGAAAAAGGCTTGGTCACATAATCGTCGGCCCCGCTATCGAGGCCCCGGATTTTATCGCCCTCTTCCCCTCGGGCCGTCAGCATGATGATCGGCGTGGCCCGCGCGTTCGGAAGACGGCGCAGGCGGCGGCACACTTCGATACCCGAAAGCATCGGCAGCATCCAGTCGAGCAGCACCAAATCCGGGTTTTGCTCGGCGGCGATAATCAGCGCTTCTTCGCCGTCGGTGGCGATACAAACACGAAAGCCCTCCCGCTCCAGATTATAGCGGAGCAGGGTGGCAATCGCGGTTTCATCTTCGACGACCAGCACCAGAGGGGTTACTGGGGACATGCCCTCAATTTCCCTGACTGTCGGCAACGTAGGTTACACCCTTATCGGTCATCGCCGTCATGCTGGACAAATCGCCCTTGGCGCGCTCTTCGTCCGGAACCTTACCGCGCACGATGTAGTAAATCGTTTCGGCGATATTGGTTGCGTGATCGCCGATGCGCTCCAGGTTCTTCGACATGAAGAGCACATGAGTGCAGGCGGTAATATTGCGCGGGTCTTCCATCATATAGGTGAGAAGCTCGCGGAAGATCGACGTGTAGAGTTCATCGACTTCCGTGTCGCGCTCGCGGATGGCGGCGGCCCGTTCGGCATTGCGTTCGGCGTAAGCGTCGAGCACGTCATTGACGATGCTCTGCACGATCTTGCCCATGCGCAGCACGCCCGACGCCGGTTTCACCGACGGCGATACGTTCAGCGCCAGCGTGCGTTTAGCGATATTGGCGGCATAGTCGCCGATACGCTCCAGATCGGTTGCAATACGGAGCGAGGCAACGACGGTGCGCAAGTCCGACGCCATCGGCTGACGCAACGCCAGCATGCGCACAACCTGCTCGTCGATCTCATGGTGCAACGCGTCCACCTTGGCGTCGGCGGTCACGACGGCGGAGGCGAGTTGACTGTCGCGACGGCTCATCGCCTGCATCGATTGGGCGATCTGAGCTTCCACCAGCCCGCCCATTTGCATGATCGACTTATGAAGCGCGCGCAACTCTTCGTCGAAAGACGAGACGATATGTTCATTCGACATGGGAATTTCCTTCTCCCCAGGGGGGTGGCTCAACCGAAGCGGCCAGTGATATAGCCCTGAGTGCGTTCGTCGTTCGGATTGGTGAAGATTTGCGCGGTGTCGCCCACTTCCACCAAATCGCCCAGATGGAAGAAGGCCGTGCGTTGCGACACGCGGGCGGCTTGCTGCATCGAGTGGGTGACGATCACGATGGTGTAATTCGCGCGCAACTCGTCGATCAACTCTTCGATCTTGGCGGTGGCAATCGGATCCAGCGCCGAGCAAGGCTCATCCATCAGAATGACTTCCGGATCGACCGCAATGGCGCGGGCGATGCAGAGGCGCTGCTGTTGGCCGCCCGAAAGCCCCGTACCGCCTTCGTGCAGACGGTCCTTCACTTCTTTCCACAGGCCGGCGCGTTCGAGCGACTTTTGCACCACCGCGTCGGTTTCTTCGCGGGAGCGCACGAGGCCGTGAATGCGCGGACCGTAGGCGACGTTATCGTAGATCGACTTGGGGAAGGGGTTCGGCTTTTGGAACACCATGCCCACGCGGGCGCGCAGTTGCACCACGTCGATATTCGGATCGTAGATATCTTGCTTATCGAGCAAGATCTTGCCCGCCATCCGGCAGCCATCGATCACATCGTTCATGCGGTTCAGCGTGCGCAGGAAGGTGGACTTCCCGCAACCCGACGGGCCGATGAGCGCCGTTACTTCGTGCTCACCCACATCGAGATTGATTTTATTCAGT
>NZ_LAJY01000596.1 GCF_000963705.1 Elstera litoralis
CTTATTAATAATAGGATTTATCTCTACAATAATTCTGTTTTTCTGATCCTGAACTGGGAATCCGATACCAAATGCGTTAAAATAGCGGCCCTTAGACTCTTGAAAATAGGCCCACAAATTTATGTCGTGCCTATAGTAAAATGGACGGTCCAACATTACTCCGCGAGGAAATGCAAAGTCCGCCCTCCCGTTATCTGAGTTTTCTTTAAAAAAAATTCGAAATCTATCCATTAAGGTTTTGCGATCATTTTCATTTGTAATTTCAATCATGATATTTCCTTTAAATGATCTGTTGGTAGAAGATTTAATCTAAATCCTTCGTTCGTGCCGTGCGTCTACACCAACGGAAGACAGCGAAAACTAGATCATGGCGAAGTATGGTCGCTCCCCGAAAAAACCCCTCGTACCAAAGGGGGAGGCTTGACGCGCGAGGGGGAACAGTTCGGTTTCTTGACCGAGCGGCGTCAGGGCGTTTACCCCCGCTTGCCCTTCCACGCCTGCGCCGCGTCGATATACGCCAGATAGCTGCCGTAATGGCGGACGAGGCGGGCGTAGGTGGTAGCGCAGGGGATGGGATCGGCGGCGGGGGGATTGGCGTCGCAACTGACGGCCCTACCGTGGGCGGCATTGAGGTCGGGCTCGCTCATCGGGCGCAGGGCGGCGGCATAGGCTTCCTGGCTGCCGTAGAAACGGGCGAGATCGGCATAGACCTGCGCGCAGCCGGGGCCAGCGGGGGTTTGCGCGTCGCATTGCGCGCCCAAACGGTGCAACCCGTCGAGTTCCAGCGAATAGGGCAGTTTCACGGCCTGGGCGTCGGCCTGCGCGGCGGCGAAGGCCAGCCCGGCGACAAGCAAGAGGGTTCGCATGGTCGCTCTCCGAAAAAACCCCTCGCGCCAAAAGAGGAAGCCGGTTGCGCGAGGGGGGGAAGTATCTTCAACAAGACCACCCCAAATTCCCCCAAACCGGCCCCACCCAACAATTCCGCCTCCCGATCTAAACCTTTTGGCCGACGGGTTTAGTCCCTAGATCGTCTGATCTAATCCCCTTGGCGCGGGGCTTCGGGTAGGATTGGGGGATGAAGAAAATTTCATCGGGAATGGCCTTTTTCGGCTGGGGCGCGCTGTATCTGCTGCTCTATTGGGCGCTGGCGAAAACCGCGCCGCTGTTCGGCGTGTCGCCCTTGGCCAGCGTTTGGTTTCTCCCCGCCGGGTTGAATTTGGCGCTGGTGGTGCGGTTTGGGCCGCGCTTTTGGCCGTGGCTGGTGCTGGGGTTGGTGGTGGCCTTCATCGAATTCAAACCGCCGGGCGTGAGCTACGCCGCTTTTGCCACCCCGCGCGTCTACCTGTGGCCCCTGGCGGTTGGGTCTAATCTTGCAATGGCTCTGCTGATTCGGCGCTTTGCCGGGGCCGATAGCAGCGCTTGGGGGCTGCGGTCGGTGTTGGCGTTTCTCGGGAGCGCTGCGAGCGGAGCTTTTGTTCTTAGCTTTACGGTTCTGCTGGCCTATTGGGTCCTAGGCCGCCCCTTCACCGCGCCTTTCTGGACCATCGTGCTGTTTCGCTGGATCGGCGACATGATTGGCATTCTCTTGCTCGTGCCGGTGCTCCTATTGCCGCTAGCGTGGCCGCACGTGAGCCTGCGCGCCGCCGTTGATGCCGGGATTCTGCTCGTGGGCATCGGGCTATTGTTTCTGCTCGAAAGGATAGTGCCGGATAGTACTCTCGTGCCGTGGGTGTTCGGCGCGCTGCCGGTGCTGGCGCTCGCGGTGCGCGGCGGCCTGCGCGGGGCGGCGCTGGCGGTGCCGGTGACTGCCACGGCCATCGTGCTGCTGTGGCTGCCCAAAGCTGCCCGCCGAACGTCTCTGGGGAATTGCAGTTCTTCCTGATTTTCCTCGGCGAKCGGCCTGATGATGGCCGGGGCGATTACCGATCAACGCCGGGCGGCGCTAACGCTCATGCAGGCCCAGCAGCGCCGGGCGGAGCGGGATCGGCGGCAGCTCGATCATATCCACCGCGAAACCCTGCGGCTTGTGACAGCGCTCGCCCATGATCTGCGCCATCCGGTCGAGGCGATTCGCATTCTGGCGCAGCCGTTGACGCAAGAGCCGGAGCCGGTGCGCGGCACTGCCGGGCTCATTCTGGAAGCGGTACAGACGGCCGCCACCTGCTCGATCACCTGCTGGAGGGCGCGCGGTTCGACCGAGAAGCGGCACAAGGGCGCATCGGCCCGGTCGAGGCCGCCGAGGTGC
>NZ_LAJY01000597.1 GCF_000963705.1 Elstera litoralis
GAATCTTCGGCAGGTTACCGAAGCGCACGCCCATCGAATTTTCGGTCGGGGCCTTGTTTTGCAGCTGCAGGATCGGCGTTTCGCGACCGGGGTTCTTATCGTAGAAGCCCGATTTTTTGGTTTCTTCGTAAGCGGCGATCGTCACCGGCAGATAACCGGTCTTCTGATGGTTGACGATCTGCACGTCAAGGTTCGACAGGAAGCTGAAGAACTTGGCAACGCCCTTATATTCTTCCGGCTTTTTGCCGCCCAGCACCCACAGGGTCGCCCCGCCGATGATCGAATTTTGCGGCGCACCCGCCACTTCCGGGTAATAGGGCAGCATCCCCGTGCCGAAGTTGAACTTAGCGTTCTTCTGCGCTTCGCCGAGATAGCCCGACGAGGTCATGATGATCGCGCATTCACCGCTGGTGAACAGGCCCTGGGGCTGGGTGGTGCGGCCACCGTATTTGAAGACATTGTCTTTTTGCAGGTCGTTCAGCGTTTCGAAATGCTTCACGACCAGCGGATTATTGAACTTGAATTCGGTATCAAAGCCCGAAAAACCATTGGCCTTCGTGCCGAACGGAATATTGTGCCAGGCGCTGAACTGTTCGAGCTGCGTCCAGGTCACCCAGCCCGCCGTTAGGCCGCAGGGGTGGCCCGAGGCGCGCACTTTCTTGGCGGCATCGAACACCTCCGGCCAAGTCTTCGGGGCCTTTTCGGGGTCGAGACCGGCTTTGGCGAAAGCGTCCTTATTGTAATAAAGGATCGCGGTCGAGCTATTGAACGGCATCGACAGCATCTTGCCATCGGCGGTCGAATAATAGCCGGTGATGGCGGGCAGATAGGCCTTCGGGTCGAATTTTTCGCCGGCTTCGGCCATCAATTCATACACCGGCTTCACGGCACCCTTGGCCGACATCATCGTCGCCGTGCCGACTTCGAAGACCTGCGTAATGTGGGGCGCATTGCCGCCGCGATAGGCGGCAATCGTCTGGTTCATCAGTTCGGTGTAATCGTTCGATTTGAACGTGGCGACGACCTTATAGTCGCTTTGCGAAGCGTTGAACTGGTCAACGATTTCGTTCACCCGCTCGCCATTGGCGGCGGTCATGGCGTGCCACCACTGAATTTCGACCGGCGCGGCAAAGGCCGAAACAGTGAATGCGCAACCA
>NZ_LAJY01000598.1 GCF_000963705.1 Elstera litoralis
GGGCGCGAGCGCGGTCTTTTGGGGGCTGCCGGAGCATTTGGCGCTGGCGACGCATCTGACGATTCTGGCGCTTTTCGCGCTGTCGCTGCATCTGCTGGTCGGGCTTGCCGGGTTGCTCTCGCTGGGGCATGCCGCTTTCTTTGGGCTCGGGGCCTATACCGCCGGGCTGCTGGCGCGCGCAGGTTGGACCGAGCCGCTGACAGGGCTTGTGGCGGCGGCGGCGATCGGTTTGCTCGCGGGGGCGGCAGCCGGGGCGATCCTCGGGCGGTTACGCGGGCTCGCCGCGCTGATGGTCACGCTCGGGCTGGGGTTGCTACTGCACGAAGCGGCCCTGCGCCTACCGGGGGTAACGGGCGGCGAGGACGGGCTGTCCGGGCTCGATACTGCGCCGCTGTTCGGGCAGTTCAGCTTCGATCTGTGGGGCAAGACCGGCTATTGGTACGCGCTGGCCGTGCTGGCGGGCGCTTTTTGGCTCGTCAGCCGCTTAGAGGCCGCGCCCTTTGGGGTGAGCTTGCGCGCGCTGCACGATAATCCGACGCGGCTGCAAGCCTTGGGGATTGCCCAAACGGCGCGCGTGCGCACCGCCTATGCTCTTTCCGGCGCGCTTGCCGGTCTCGCGGGCGGGCTTCTCACCCAAACGACGCAGTTCGTTTCGGTCGAGGTATTCAGCTTTCACCGTTCGGCCGATCTGCTGGTGATGCTGATTTTGGGCGGCGTCGGGCGGCGCTATGGGGCGCTGCTGGGGCCTGTGCTGTACGGCGTGCTGCGCGAGGGTTTCGCGGCGTGGCACCCGGCCTATTGGGGGGCGGGGTTGGGATTGGCGCTGATGGCCATCGTCCTCTTCGCCCCGCACGGCTTGCTCGGGCTGCGACTGTTCCGGCCCAAATGAAAACCGCCCCGGTCGAGGTGGACCGGGGCGGCGGTAGGCTTACTTGAACTCGATGACCTCAGGCTCGCCCTGATCCATCGGCGGCAACTCGATTTGGATAGTGCTAGGGTCGAATTTCGCCGCCCCGTGCACCGAGTCCAGCACCAAGCCGGGCCAGAAGATGAGAATGGCGACCATGATGATCTGGATGATAACGAAGGGCACCGACCCCCAATAGATCTGCTGGGTCGTGATCGGGGCCATCGTCTTGCCCGTGATCTTATCCTTATACGCCTTCTCCGGCGCGACCGACCTGAGGAAGAACAGCGCAAAGCCGAAGGGCGGGTGCATGAACGAGGTTTGCATGTTCACGCCGAGCAGCACGCCGAACCAAATCAGATCGATCCCGAGCTTATCCGCAACCGGGCCGACCAGCGGCACCAGAATGAAGGCCAACTCGAAGAAGTCGAGGAAGAAGGCCAGCACGAAGAAGAGGATATTCACCGCAATCAGGAAGCCGACTTGGCCACCCGGCAGGCTGGTGAGCAGATGTTCGACCCATAAATCGCCGTTCACGCCCCGGAAAGTCAGGCCGAAAACAGTGGAGCCGATGAGGATGAACATAACGAAGGACGAAAGCTTCGTCGTGGAATCCATCGCCTGTTTGACGAGGCTCCAGCTCAGCTTGCGTTTCATGAGGGCGAGGATCATCGCGCCCGCCGCACCCATGCCGCCGCCTTCCGTGGGGGTTGCAATCCCGAGGAAAATAGTGCCAAGGACGAGGAAGATCAGAACCAGGGGCGGCACCAGCGAAATCATCGCGCGGTTAAACAGCTTTATGCCGCGCAGCGTGCGCGCTTCTTTCGGAAGCGCCGGAACGAAGTCGGGCTTGAACACCGAAATCAGGAAGATGAAGCCCGCATACATGGCGGCCAGCATCAAGCCCGGCAGAAACGCGCCTTCGTACATATCGCCCACGGACCGGCCCAATTGGTCGGCCATGATGATGAGCACGAGGGAGGGGGGGATGATTTGCGCCAGCGTTCCCGACGCCGCAATCACGCCCGAGGCGACGCGGCGGTCGTAACCGTAGCGCAGCATGATCGGCAGCGAAATTAGGCCCATCGAGATCACCGAAGCGGCGACCACGCCGGTCGTCGCTGCCAGCAAAGCGCCGACGAAGATAACGGCATAGGCCAGCCCGCCGCGAATCGGCCCGAATAATTGCCCGATGGTATCGAGCAAATCTTCCGCCATCCCGGATCGCTCCAACACCAGCCCCATGAAGGTAAAGAAGGGAATGGCCAACAGCGTATCGTTGGTCATAATCCCGAAAATACGTTCCGGTAGTGCTTGAAACAATTGCATTTGGATCAAGCCAAGCTCGACCGCCAGCAAGCCGAACAAAAGCCCATTGGCCCCCAGTGCAAAAGCGACCGGATAGCCGAGCAGCAGAAACAAAACAAGGCCGCCGAACATAAGCGGCGCCATGTTTTCAATCAAAAATTGGGTCATTGGATGTTACTCGCTCGCCGCTGCTCAGTGGTGGCCACGTTTTTTTCGCCGGGATCGGGAATCAAGCCTTGCAGAAAGGCAATGCGCTTGATGAGTTCCGAGAATCCTTGCAGCGCCAACAGCGTAAAGCCGATGGGGATCAGCACTTTCGCCGGCCAGCGGATGAGGCCGCCCGCATTGCTGGACATTTCGCTGTGGATGAACGAATCCCACACCATCGGGAACGACAGATAGAGAATCAGCAGCACCACCGGCATCAGGAAAACCAGCGTGCCGAAAATTTCGACCTTCGCCCGCGCTTGCGGACTGAACCGACCGATAATCACGTCGATCCGCACATGCTCGTTGCGCAGCAGCGTATAGCCCGCCCCCGGCAGAAACACTGCCGCGAACAAATACCATTGCAGCTCC
>NZ_LAJY01000599.1 GCF_000963705.1 Elstera litoralis
GGAAAAGCGCGAATCCGAGTCCTTGAACCCGACCGTCCGAGAATTGGCGATATTGTTGGAGAGAACCCCCATCGCCGTGCTTTGGGCATTCATCGCGGTAACGCCGGTAATCAGGGCCTTGCTGAAACTCATCATCGCACCTTTAGGCTGAACTTAGGGAAGTAGGGGGCCTCTCCCGACCCGAGGACCTGGAGAGGCCTATCCGCCTTAACGCTTCAGGTTGATGATTTCCTGGAGCATTTCGTCCGAGGTCGTGATCGTCTTCGAGTTGGCGCTATAGTTGCGCTGCGTCACGATCATATCGGTGAATTCTTCCGCGAGATCGACCGTGGAACCTTCCAAGGCGCTGCCCTGAACGGTCCCGGCACCGCCGATACCCGAGAAGTTGGTCGTCGGCGAGCCCGAGGCGTCGGTCTGGGCATAGAGATTGCCCGAGCGCGCATCGAGACGGTTCGGATCGGCGAAAGTGGTGATGGCAACACGGGCAACCGCGAGGCGCTGACCATTATCGAACACCGCCCGAACCACACCGTCCTTATCGATGGCGACACCTGTCTTATAGCCGAAGCGCACGCCATCCTGATTGACGAAGGAGGTGGCGAAAGCGTCCGACTGCTGCGTCACGCCGTTCTTCGTACCGACAGTGCCGAAGTTGATGGTGGGATTGAGTTTGGTGGCACCGGTCGAACTCGGGGCGGAGAGATTTACGCCGGCGGTTGCATTGGAGCTATTGAGCGTGGCGTTCGCGTTCGCAGTAAAGCCCGAGATAGCCCCATTCGTATCAAACGAAATGCTACCCAGACGGCTATTGGACTTGAGGAGACCACGAAGTGACGAACCAGCAACATAGCCCTTACCAGCGGGAGGTGCCGCGGAGTCATCGCCATCAAGCGTTTCGCCAGCCGTGCCGCTATAGGCCCAAGAATTTTGCGTGGTGCCGCTAATCGAGTCGATCGGGTTCCCGCTGGAGTCCGTGCGACCGACAATGGTCATCTTCGTAATGTAAACGTCCCATTTATTGGGAGCGGTTTTAATGTAAGCGAGCTGAATATTATGACCAACGCCGAGGCTATCGTAGACGGTCACATCGCTGGTGAGGCCCGATTGGAGGCCCGAAGTACTGGTTGTATCAAGCTGAGCGCCAGTGCTGCTGGCTGCCGTACCGGTTGCATCGCTCATGCGCAGTCGGTAGCGACTGGTCAGGGCTGGATTGGTCACCGTGTCTACAATAGGGGTTGCTGCTGCTGCTGTTGCTGCTGCTA
>NZ_LAJY01000006.1 GCF_000963705.1 Elstera litoralis
CGACCCTGGGGGCGGTCTCGGCGTGCGGCATGGTGCCCGCGTGCCGCACACTCGATACGATTTCGGTCTTCGCGCTGACCGCCGACGACGCTTGGACGGTCTATAGCATTCTGGCAGGCTATGATGCTGCCGACGCCTATGCCCGCCCGATACCCCTTGGCACCCCTGGCGGGGTTCAGCCGGGTTTGCGCGTTGGGATTCCGACCCCCGGCAGCCGGGAGTTTTTCGGCGACGCGGCGGCGGCGGCGGCTTTCACGGCCGATTGTGCCGCGCTGTCCGCCTTTGGGGTCCGCTTGGTCGAGGTCGATCTGGAGCCTTTCTATGCCGTCGCCCGGTTGCTCTATGAAGGCCCCTGGGTGGCGGAACGCTATGCCGCCTTGCGCGGTTTGATCGAAACCACGCCGGAGGTGATCCACCCGGTCACGCGCGGGATTATCGAAAACGCCCGCAAGTTCGATGCGCCGCAGGTCTTTGAAGCGCTCTACAAGCTCGCCGACTTGAAGCGCGCGACCGAACCCGTCTGGAACGACATCGACCTGCTGGTCGTGCCGACCATGCCGCGCCCCTATACGGTGGCACAGGTGCTGGCCGATCCGGTGCGGCTAAACTCCAACCTCGGCACCTATACCAATTTCGTCAATTTGCTCGATCTTTGCGCGCTGGCGGTGCCGTCCTCGGCGCGGGCGGATGGTTTGCCCGGCAGCGTCACCCTGATTGCCCCGGCGGGGCAGGATGCGCGGCTGCTATCACTCGGGCGGCAGATTCAGGCCGCGTCGGGCCTGCCGATGGGCGGGACGGGGGAAACGCTCCCCGCGCTTGCCCCGCTGCCCGCCGCGCCGAAGGAGGCGCGTATCGAGGTCGCCGTTGTCGGTGCGCATCTCTCCGGCTTGCCCCTCAATGGGCAATTGACCGACCTCGGCGGGTACTTGGTCCGCACGCTCGAAACCCTGCCGGAGTATCGGCTGTTTGCCCTGCCGGGAACCGTTCCGCCGAAGCCTGGTCTGCTGCGCGTCGCGGCAGGGGCGGCGATTGCCGTCGAAGTTTGGTCCCTGCCGAGTACAGCCCTCGGGGCGTTTGCCGCCCAGATTGCCGCGCCGCTCGGCCTCGGCCGGGTGAAGCTCGCCGATGGTTCGACACCGCTCGGGTTTCTCGTCGAAGCCGAAGCGACGCATGGGGCCGACGATATTTCGGCCTTCGGCGGCTGGCGGGCGTATCTCGCGCAGCGGAAATAGGGGTTAAGCGGAGGCGGCGGTTGCCGTCTCCGTATCCACATACTGCAAATAGGCCTGCTCCACGGTGCCGATATGCCCCAGCATCGCAGCGGCGGCGGTGGTTTGATCGCCTTTCAGAATGGCATCGACGACCAACTCGTGCTCGCCATAGGAGCGCGAGAGACGCCCCAAGGTGCGGAACTGCGCGCGCCGGAAGGGCGACAGGCGCGAGCGCGTCATCGCGGTCAGTTCCGCCAGATACGGATTATGGCTTCCGGCATAAATCAGCGCGTGGAACTCCACATTGGCCTCGTGGAACTGCTGCGGGTCGCCCTCGCGCACGAGGGGAGCCATCGCACGGTGCAAGGTTTCGAGCGCGCGCCGCTCCCGCGCCGTCATCGAGACGGCGGCATAGCCGGCGCAAAGGGCTTCGAGATCGGCCATCACCGTGAACATTGCCGCCAATTGTTCTTGCGACGGGCGGGCGACGAGGGCGCTGCGGTGCTGGCGGGTTTCCACCAGTCCACTCGCGCCGAGCAGGCGAATGGCCTCGCGCACCGGAGTTCGGGACACGCCGAAGCGCCCGGCCAGTTCGGTTTCGTCCAGGGCGGTGCCGGGCGCGAGAATGCCGCGCACGATTTCGTCCGCGAGCTGCTGGCGCAAATCTTCGGCGCGGGTGCCACGCCGGGCAGAGGAGCGAAGGCCGGTCATCCTAATCGTCCGTTTTTTCTGACGCATTGCGATAGGTTTAACATCATCCGGTTACAGCCCGGAATCGGGAATAGAACTGACATGGGCATGGACGATGCGCCAGCCTTCCGGCAGCTTCGCCCAGGTCTGGCTCTGCCGCCCGATCTGCCCCGGAACCCCCGGATAGCGAAACAAGGTCGAGACCAGTACGCAGGTTTCCGTGAGGGCGGTGACGCGCGTTTGCTCCCGCGCCCGGCCCGGCGGAACGGGGGTTGCCGTTGCCCGCCAGGCTTTCACCGCGTCGATGCCATAGTGAATCTCGCCGACGCCATAGCGCACCACCTCGGGCGAGTCCCAGAAGACGGCATCCATCGCCGCCACATCGTTGCGCATCAGCGCGTCTTCATAGGCTTCGAACAGGGCGCGGACTTCCGCTTCAATGGGAGCAACACTCATGGCGCGACCGCTTTCTGAAGGGCGGGCAGGGTGCAGGTCCAGCCGACGATGCCGCCCTGGGCGTGGATCATGGCCAGTGTCGCCGCCTTGAACTCGGGGAAATAGCTTTCGGTGGCTTCCTCCACCAGCAAACACTCGAAGCCGCGATCATTGGCCTCGCGCATCGAGGTTTGCACGCACACCTCGGTCGTGACCCCGGCGAAGACCAACTGGCGAATGCCGGTTTGCATCAATAGCGCATCGAGGTTGGTTTTGTAGAAGGCCCCCTTACCGGGCTTATCGATCACCACTTCCCCCGGCAGCGGCGCGCAGCCATCGACGATCTGATTGCCCGGCTCGCCGCGCACCAGAATCCGGCCCATCGGCCCCGGATCGCCGATGCGTAAGCTCGGTTTACCGCGCAACCGTTTCGCGGGTGGGCAGTCCGACAGGTCGGGCAGGTGCGATTCGCGCGTATGGATGACCGGCCAGCCCTTTTGACGGAACAGGCCGATCAAATCGGCCACGGCCGGAATGATGGCCGTCAGGCGCGACACGTCATTCCCCAAACTCGCGCCAAAACCACCGGGCTCAACGAAATCGCGCTGCATATCGATGACGATCAGCGCAACGGCGGCGGGATCGAGCGGAAACGGGCCGGGTTCGGCGGGAATATCAATCATGAGCGATCCTCAATGTCCCGCCATTGCGTGACCGATAGCGGTGCGGTCGGCCTCAGCAGCGGGGGCGAGATAGGTGATATGGCCTTCGGACATCACGGCGATACGGTCCGAGAGTTCCAAAATCTCATCGAGATCTTCGGAAATCAGCAAAATCGCGGTGCCCTTGTTGCGTAAGGCCAGCAACTGCCCGCGAATATCGGCGACCGAGGCGAAATCGAGCCCGAAGCAGGGGTTCGCTACCACCAGCACCGCCACATCGCCGGAAATTTCGCGCGCCAGCACCGCCCGCTGGACATTGCCGCCCGACAGCGCCTCCATCGGCGTTTCGGGGGAGCGGGTGCGGATATTATAGCGCTCGATCAGGCTTTCGGCCTTGGCCCGGATTTCTGTGCCCGACAAGAACCAGCGGGCCTTGGCCAAGGGAGCCTTATCGAAACTGCGAAACGCCAGATTTTCCGCTACGCTCATGCGCGGGGCGGTGGCGTTTTTCAGCGGCTCTTCGGGCAGGCTGAAGACCTTCATCAGGTCCATTTCGGCGCGTTTGGGGGTAAAGGGCTTGCCTTGGACGAAAATCCGCCCGTCGGCGAGGGGCCGTTGCCCGGCGAGGATTTCCAACAGTTCCACCTGCCCGTTGCCCGAAACCCCGGCGAGCCCGAGAATTTCGCCTTCGTGCACCTTTAGATCAAGTTCCTTCACCGCCGGTAAGCCGTCGTCGCCATCACCATAAAGCGCGACAAGATCGACCGCGATAGGGGTTGCCCCGTGATCGACCCGCGCGGCGCGTTTTGGCACCTGGGTTTCACCGATCATCAGCTTTGCCATCGCGTCGGTCGAAAGCTCCGATACCAAACCGCCGCCAACTTTT
Organism: Elstera litoralis; assembly: GCF_000963705.1. GTDB lineage: Bacteria > Pseudomonadota > Alphaproteobacteria > Elsterales > Elsteraceae > Elstera > Elstera litoralis. Next base: position 3,885 of record NZ_LAJY01000006.1, read on the forward strand.
TTTTTTCCCCCGGCGCAGCACGGTGACGCCGTCGCAAAACTCCGTCACTTCGCGGAACTTATGGGTAATCATCAGAACGGTGAGGTCGCCCGCCTGGGTCATGCCGCGCAGCAGCCCGAGGATTTCCGTCGCCTCATCCGGGGTGAGCACGGAGGTCGGCTCATCGAGAATCAGAAAGCGCTGATTGAGGTAAAGTTGCTTCAGAATCTCCAGCTTCTGCTTCTGCCCGGCGGCAAGCCCGGACAAGGGTGTATCGAGCGGCACGCGGAAGGGCATACGGTCGAGGAAATCATTCAGCGCACGGGTTTCCTTGGCCCAATCGACCACCAGCGGCACATCGGCGCGCGCCATCACCAGATTTTCCGCGCCGGTCAGCGACGGCACCAGGGTGAAATGCTGGTAGACCATGCCGATGGCGAGCGCCCGCGCCTCGCGCGGCGTCGCAATCGTCACCTGCTTGCCGTCGAGCAGGATTTCGCCGCCGTCGGGCTGGTAGAAGCCCATCAGGCATTTCACCAGGGTCGATTTGCCCGCGCCGTTTTCGCCTAGCAAGGCATGAAAGGAGCCTGCGGGAACGGAAAGCGAGACACCGTCGAGCGCCTGGAACGCGCCGAAGCGCTTGCCCATGCCGAGAATGTCAATACTAAGGGCGCGGCCCGTCATGGCAGGGCCGCCAGTAAGGCTTCGGAGGAGGCGACCGCGCCGAAGACGCCGCCCTGCATTTTCACCATGCTCAGCGCGGCGAGGTGGTTGCTATGGTCGGTCGCGCCGCAGCAATCTTCCAGCAGCAGGCATTCATAGCCCCGGTCATTGGCCTCGCGCATGGTGGTATGAACGCAGACATCGGTGGTGATGCCCGTCAGAATGATGTTGGCGATGCCTTGCTGGCGCAGGATAAGGTCCAAATCGGTGGCACAGAAGCTGCCTTTGCCGGGCTTATCGATAATCACTTCGCCGGGCAGCGGTGCAAGGTCGGGGATAATCTCCCAGCCGGGCTCACCGCGCACCAAAATCCGCCCGCACGGCCCCGCATCACCAATGCCCGCGCCGATCTGCTGCGAGCGCCAGCGCTTGTTCGGCGGCAGATCAGACAGATCCGGGCGGTGGCCTTCGCGGGTGTGGATGATGAAATAGCCCTTGGCGCGCATCGCCGCCAGCAGCCGCTTGATCGGCTCAATCGGCGCGCGGGTCAGCGACAGATCATAGCCCATCGTATCGACATAGCCGCCTGTGCCGCAGAAATCGGTCTGCATATCGATGACGATCAGCGCGGTATTCTGTGGGCGCAAATCGGCGTTCCAGGGCCATTCGTAAGGAGCGGAGGCAATCAAAGGCATGGGAATCTCCGATACTAGCGCGTAATGGAAAGCTCGCTCGGCGCATCCTTCAGGCTGCGTTTCGGCGAGACCGAGGCGATCATGATGAGCAGCGTCAGAATGTAAGGCGCGGCATTGAAGAGGTAATACCCCTGGCTGATACCGATGGATTGCAGCGCCGGGCCGAGTGCGCCCGCGCCGCCGAATAGCAGCGCGGCGACGAAGCAGCGTAAGGGATTCCAGCGCGCGAAGATCACCAGGGCAACGGCGATCAAGCCTTGCCCGGACGATAGGCCCTCGTTCCAACTCCCCGGATAGGAGAGCGAGAGGAAGGAGCCGCCGATTCCCGAGAGGAACCCGCCCAAGGCGGTGCAGATCAGGCGCACCTGCCCCAACGAATAGCCCATCGCCCGCGCCGCCGCCGCACTATCGCCGACCATGCGGACGATCAGGCCCCAGCGCGTCGTCTTAAACCCCCAGGCCATTACCAGCGCTAGCCCCGCGCCGACGAAGAAGAGCGGGTTGATGTCGAGTGCCGAGGCGATGGCGGGATTGCCGGTCCAATCGCCTAAGGGAATCCCCGGCAGGCGCGGCGCGGCAGGTTGAATGAAAGGTTTTCCGAAAAAGAAGGCGAGGCCGGTGCCGAACAGCATCAGCGCAATCCCCACCGCCACATCGTTGATGCGCGGCAGATTGCACAACAGCCCGTGCAGCACGCCGAGGCTGAGGCCGGCAAACCCCGCGACCAGCACGCCGAGCCAGGGCGAGCCGGTTGTGTAGGCGGTGGCGTAAGCGCTCATCGCGCCGAAAATCAGCGTGCCTTCCAGCCCCAGATTGATGCGCCCGCTTTTCTCCGTCAGGCATTCGCCCAAGGAGACGAACAGAAACGGCGTCGAGACGCGGATCGCCCCGGCGATCATCGCGAGTAGAACGGTCCAAAGTCCCGGATCTTGACTCATCGGGCGGCGCTCCTGTGGCCTGTGGGGCGGAAGAAGGGCAGGCGGCCATAAAGGGTTTCGCTCGCGAGCAAGGTGACGAAAATCACCCCCTGCATCAGCAGAACCGTGGCATCGGGCAGGCCCATGCGGCGTTGAATGAGACCGCCGCTGGCGGCAATCCCGCCGAACAACAGGGCGACGGGCAAAATCGCCACAGGATTATGCCGGGCGAGAAAGGCCACCAGAATGCCGGTGAACCCATAGCCCGCCGCCAGCGAAGCATTTGCCCGCCCGTGGATCGCGGCAACTTCAAAGAAGCCCGCCAATCCGGCCGCCGCCCCCGCGAGCATCGAAAAGCCAATGATGAGTTTCCCAACCGGTAGCCCTTGGGCTTTGGCAGCGCGCATATTGCCGCCCGTTACCCGCGCGGCGAAGCCGACCGTCGTGTGATCGATCAGCACATAGAAGCCAACACAGAGCAGCGCGCCCACGACGAGGCCCCAATGGACTTCCAACCCCGGAATCGGCCCGACCATCGCCTCGGGCGGCAGCGGAAAGGTGGAGGGCTTGTTCTGGCTGGCGGGGTCGCGGAACGGCCCCTCCACCGAAAAATTCAAAATGGCGATGGCGATATAGGCCATCAGCAGCCCGGCAATCGTCTCATTCACGCCGCGAAATGCCCGCAGCGCGCCGATAATCCCGATCCAGACGCCGCCTGCCAGCGCTGCCACCAGCGCCATCAGAACGATCACCGCCCAACCGGGCCAAACGCCCGCAACCGGCAGCGCCACAATCGCACAGGCAAGTCCGCCGATCACCAGCGCTCCTTCGCCGCCGATTATCACCAGCCCCAGCCGCGCAGGCAAAGCCACGCACAGCGCCGTCAGAATCAGCGGGGCGGCGCGCAGCAAGGCATTCTGGATCGAAAACCACGTCCCGAACCCGCCGCGCCAGATCAACGCGAAAAAATCCGCCGGAGATTTGCCCAGCGCCCATAAAAACAGCGAAAACAACAACGCCGAGACCAGCAGCGCGCCCAACGGCATCACTACATACTCGCTGCGGGTTCTCCAGTGATCCAGCCGCACGGCCATCGGCGTCTCCTGTCGGTGTGTGAACATTCAGGGGCTTTGCCCCCGAACCCCCAACCAAGGGGCTTGCCCCTTGGTAATCCCATTTTCCTGATACCGAAGCGCTCGGAGTTCCAAAGCAATTTCAGGACCAGAAAAAGGGATTCTTAAGGGGCGACCGCCCCTTAAGCGGAGCGTCGAGGCAGCGCCTCGACTAGGTCAGCGACCCGATTACGCCGTCGAGCAGGTAATTGCTGTTCTCCAGCCCGGCGTCGTAATTATCGAGGCTTTTGCCCGCGCCGACGATTTCCTTGCCCTTATTGTCTTTGAGCGGGCCGACGTAGATGGGGGTTTTGGCGACGAGCGCGGCTTTGGCTTCGGTTGCGGCTTTGATGGCTTCGGGCGATGCGCCTGCCCCGAAGGCGGTGTTTTGGACGTAATCGAGATCGAAGCCGCCGCGCACGAAGTTCGGCAGTTTTTCGCCTTTGGCGAGGGAGGCGGCGAACTGCTTATAGATGGTTTCCCACTTATATTCCGCGCCGGTGATGAAGCCTTTCGGGGCGAGGGGGCCTTGATTGGCGTTATGGCCACAGGTCTTCACGCCGCGCTTTTCGGCGGTCTGGATCACGACTTTCGGGCTATCGACGTGGCAGGTGATGACATCGCAGCCAGCATCGACCAGCGCATTGGTGGCTTCGGCTTCGCGTACGGGCAGGGACCAGTCGCCCGTGAAAATCACTTGAACGGTGGCGTTCGGGTTGGTTTTGCGCGCGCCGAGCAGGAAGGAGTTGATATTGCGGATCACCGTGCCGATGGGTTTGGCGGCGATGAAGCCGAGCTTATTGCTCTTGGTCGACAGCCCCGCCGCGACGCCATCGACGTAATGGGCTTGATCGATATAACCGAAGTAGCTGCCCGCGTTCTTCGGGTGCTTATCGGGCTGCCACAGCCCGACGGCGTGGCGGAATTCGACGGCGGGATATTTCTTCGCCATTTCAACCATATGCGGGTCGAAGTAGCCGAAGGAGGTAGCGAAGATCAGCTTTGCGCCATCGAGGTTAATCATCGATTCCATCGTCTTTTGCACGGCGACGGTTTCGGGCACATTTTCTTCTTCGATGACGGTCACGCCGGGCACGGCTTTGAGCGCCTGTGCGCCGACCGCATGGGCTTGGTTCCAGCCGAAATCGTCGCGCGGGCCGACATAGATGATCCCAATGGTCAGCCCCGCCGCCTGCGCCTCCCGGAACGGCAACCCGCCCGCCGCGACGCCTAAGGCCCCGAGGGCGGTGCTTTTGAGGATCGACCGGCGGCTGATCTGCTTCATATCCATCTCTTCGGCCCTTTTCTGCTGAGATTTACTAAACGCTGGAATCCTATCAGCAACTTGTATGCCAGGGGCGGAGATGGCTTTTTTTCAATGGGTTGAGTGTGTTATTCGGTCGGGCGAGCGGCGAAATTGTATGCAAAAAATATGAAATAGATTAAAAAATAGACGTTTCGTTAAATTGCATACAAAAAAGGCTCCAGTGGGAACCCACTGGAGCCAGAAGACACTCGATCTAGGGACGAGGCGAGGATCAGACCATCGCGGCCTGATGCCGCAGCAGCATGCCGAACAGGTCGCGCGGCTCGTCGGGGTCGGCTAGCAGGTCGAGATCGACATAGAGGCCGGTGGCTTTGAGCCGGTCGCGCACATAGCGCAGGGCCGAGAAATCTTCGATAGCGAAACCGACCGAATCGAACAGGGTGATTTGCTGCGGATCGCGCCGTCCTTGGGTGTGCCCGAGCATCACTTCCCACAGTTCGATGACCGGGTAGTCGGCGGGAAGTTGTTGGATTTCGCCTTCGATGCGCGTTTGCGGCGGATATTCGACGAAAATATCGGACCGCGTGAGGATATCCTTGTGGAGTTCGGTCTTGCCGGGGCAGTCGCCGCCGACCGCGTTAATATGCACGCCGGTTCCGACCATATTGTCGGTCAGGATGGTGGCATATTGCTTGTCGGCGGTGACGGTGGTGATGATCTGCGCGCCTTCCACCGCGTCCTGGGCCGACGTGCATTTGACGATCTCGAACCCGGCCCCGGCGAGGTTGCGCGCGCATTTTTCGGTCGCGACTGGGTCGATATCGTATAGGCGCAGCTTTTTGATGCCCAGAATGGCCTTGAAGGCCATCGCCTGAAACTCCGACTGCGCGCCATTGCCGATAATCGCCATCGTCTCCGAGCCCTTGGGGGCGAGATATTTGGCGGCGACGGCGGACATAGCGGCGGTGCGTAAGGCCGTGAGAATGGTCATTTCGGTCATCAGAACCGGGTAGCCGGTGGCGACATCGGCCAGCACACCGAAGGCGGTGACGGTCTGCCGTCCATCCTTGATGTTTTTCGGGTGGCCGTTGACGTATTTGAAGCCGTAGAGGGTGCCGTCGCTGGTCGGCATCAATTCGATCACGCCGTCGAGCGAGTGGGCGGCGACGCGCGCGGTTTTATCGAAACTCTCCCAGCGCTTAAAATCCTCCTCGATATAGCCCGCCAATTCGGTCAGGAAGCGCTCGGTCCCAATCGTCAGCACCAGCTTCATCATGTGATCGACCGAAACGAAGGGAACGAGGTTGAGGTCGGGGGCGCGGGTCATTGGTAAGGGCCTTTCGAGCGGTCGAGAATGGAGCGGCCCATCAGGCTGCCGACGAGATCGACCATCAGCGTTGCCGTGCGACCGCGCTCGTCGAGGAAGGGGTTCAGTTCCACAAGGTCGAGGCTGCTGACGCGCCCACTCTCGTGCAGCATTTCCATCAACAGATGGGCTTCGCGCATCGTTGGGCCACCCTGAACGGGGGTGCCAACGCCGGGGGCGATGGAGGGGTCGAGAAAATCCACATCGAAGCTGACGTGCAGCAGGCCGTTGGCATCCTGAACCCGCTTTAAGAACGCATTGAGCAGCGGCGCAATGCCGTAATCGTCAATCGCGCGCATATCGTGAATGGTGATGTCCGTATCGCGCAGGGCGGCGCGCTCGGCGGCATCGACGGACCGGATACCCATCATGCACACATTCTTTGGATCGACGATAGTTTGCAGCGGTGGGAACACACCCTCAAAGCTCTTCAGCCCCGTGAAATAGGCCACCGGCGTTCCGTGCAAATGGCCGCTGGTGGTCGATTCGAGCGTATGGAAATCCGGGTGGGCGTCGAGCCACAGCACGAAGAACGGGCGGCCCTGGTCTTCGGCCCGGCGGGCAAGGCCGGGGATTGTGCCTGCGGCCAGCGAGTGATCGCCGCCGACGAAAATGGGGAAGCCGTCGGCGCTGGCCGTATAGGCCGCCTCGGTGAGGGCTTCGATCCAGGCCACTACCTCCGGCAGGGCTTTTAGCGCCGGGTTCGGGTGATGCAGATCGCGCGGTTGGGCGGGCATCAGCGTGCCGAGATCGTGCACGCTATGGCCAAGTTCGGTAATGGCGCCCGCAAGCCCGGCGGCACGAAAGGCGGCAGGCCCCATCTCGCAGCCCAAGCGCCCAGCCCCTTCTTGTACGGGGACCGCCAGAATTTTGCAGGTGAGGGGGGTATCGGTCATGGAAGCGCTGCCTTGCTGGTGAACCTCCCTATTGGAGCATCCCCGACTGGCATAGTGAACACAGGAGATTGGCAAAAATCATGATAATATTGACCAAATTGGTAAATTGAACTGCCGAAATGGATAGATATGGATCAATTGGACGAACGGCTCATCACGCTGCTGCGCCATAACGGGCGGCGCAGTGTGTCGGATTTAGCCTTGGAACTGGGGGCCTCGCGCGCCACGGTTCGCGCCCGGATGGAACGGCTGGAGCTCAGCGGCGCGGTGCTCGGCTATACGGTCATCCTGCGGGCGGACGCGGTGGAACTGCCGGTACGTGGCATCATGATGGTCGAAATCGAAGGGCAGATGGGCGACCGGGTGATCCGCGCCTTGGGGGGGTTCGCCGAGGTCTCGGAAATCCACACGACGAATGGCCGCTGGGATCTGGTGGTGGAACTGGGGGCGGCCACCTTGACCGATTTCGATAACGTCTTGCGCCGCATTCGCCTGATCCCCGGCATTACCGGCAGCGAAACGAGCTTATTGCTGGCGACGCCGCGCAGTACGAAGGCCCGGCTTTAGGTGGGAACGGCTTTAGGTGGGAACGGCTTTGGATGGCGAAGACACTCATAATGGCCGATGTAACCAACCATTAAGTGTGAAGCGAGAAGCTGAAAAAATATCTGTTGGTATTTCAACTGGAAGAACCTCATGATATAGATGGCTCTTAAAAAATACAATTCTATTGTTTCGGGGTTCTATTAGGATTTTTTTAGAATAATTTTTCTCATCGGGTGTTATTTTTAAATAACCACCAGAAAATAATTTTGGTTCTTTATTAAAATAATAAACATAACTTATGAATCGGCTCTCATTTTTTCCACCAATATCGTCCCTATGATTTTTGAAAAAGGATCCATCTGAGTGGGCTGTGATTTGGCACTCAAATCCAGAATATTTAAATTCTTCGTCGACCAAATCATGCAGAGCTAATCCTTTAATGTGATCTCGAATTTTTTCCGAAATCAAAATTTTAATTTCAGGAATTCTTGAAAGAATTTTTGATGAACGTGATTTAACGTCAATAAAATCTTCTCCTGTTTTAGGGTTTGTAATAGTTGACTCCTTAAATTCATGCTCCTTTGCGACAACGTATTCCAACAGATAATCTTGGGTGTCTCGACCCAGGAAATCGTCGATAACCACCGGACAGTCGTTCAATTTTCTGCTTGTGTCAGAGACGGCGATGACATGCTGATTGACCTCAATAACCGCAATTTCCTGAGGGCGGA